>NZ_JBSFBM010000283.1:0-8714 GCF_053592955.1 Micromonospora sp. NPDC002411
GGCGGCCAACCTGGTCCACCGCTTACCGGCGACTGTTACCGCGCTCAGCACTGTGGTGTACGTGGCCCCGTCGAACGCCCACTCCGGGCGGTCAGGCTTGATCCCTGCGTGGGCACGGTCGGCCGCAGCCCTGACGTGGGGACCCGGATGACCCCGCGCCGGGTTTGGGTCAGCTCAGGGGTGATCGCCTCGACATAAGCGCTGGTCAGGGTGGCGGCTGTTTCGGCGGGGTCTTGGGCTCGCATGATCGCGCCCAGGACGGCTACTCCTGCTGCTCCCGCCTTGACGCAGGCGGTTACCTGGTCTGGGGTTTCTACTCCGCCGAGGGCCAGGACGGGGACGGGGCTGATGTCGATCAGCCGCCGCAGGCCGTCTGGCCCTAGGGGTGGGCCGTAGCCCGGTTTTGTCTTTGTGGGGTGAGCCGGGGAGACGGTGGCGTAGTGCTCGGTGGTCAGGCGGTCCAGCTCGGCCTGGTTGTGGCAGGAGCGGCCGACCAGGCTGTGGGTCGGCGGCGGGTACGGGCCGGCGGCCGGCAGGTGGACCGCATCGCCGCCGAGCGGGTCGGGGCCGGCCACGACGAGGGTCCCGCCGACGTCGGCGAGGATCGCGCGGAGGTCGGCGGCGAGGGCGGCGCGTTCGGCGCGGGGCAGGTCCTTCTCCCGCAGCACCACCCAGCGCACTCCCCCGGCCACGGCTCCCGCCACGACCCGGTCGAGCCGGTCGCGCGCGACGAGCCGGTCGGTCAACACGACGACACCGTCCGGCCCGGTCACAGGTCCGGTCTTCCCTCGTCGGGAGTGGAGGCGAGCGCGTGGAAACGTCGGGCGATCCGGCCGGCCCCGGCGGCCAGGTGTCCCGCCTCGACCGCGTACCGCATCGCGGTCGCCATCACCACCGGGTCGGCCGCCCGGGTGACAGCGCTGGCCAGCAGCACCCCGTCGCAGCCCAACTCCATGGCCAGGGCGGCGTCGGAAGCGGTGCCGATGCCCGCGTCGAGGATCACCGGCACGTCCACGCCCTGCCGGATGAGCCGGATGTGGTGCGGGTTGCCGATGCCGAGCCCCGAGCCGATCGGTGAGCCGGCCGGCATCACCGCCGCACAGCCCACGTCGGCGAGGCGACGGGCCAGCACCGGGTCGTCGCTGGTGTACGGCAGCACTGTGAAGCCGTCGGCGACCAGCTCCTCGGCGGCGCGGAGCAGCTCCACCCCGTCGGGCAGCAGCGTCCGCTCGTCGCCGATCACCTCCAGTTTGACCCAGTCGGTGTCGAACGCGTCCCGGGCCAGCCGGGCCACCTTGACCGCCTCGGTCGCCGTGTGGCAGCCGGCGGTGTTCGGCAGCAGTCGTACCCCGCACCGGTCCAGCAGGTCCAACAGCCCGCCGGTGGAGCCGGGCGCGGTACCCACCCGACGCAACGCCAGCGTGACCAGCTCGGTGCCGGACGCACGGATCGCCTGCTCCAGGACATGCAGGTTCGCGGCGCCGCCGGTCCCGAGGATCAACCGCGAGGTGAACGTCTCCCCGCCCAGCTCGAACGACATGCCGCTCACCCGCCCTGCGCCGCGGTGAGCACCTCGACCCGGTCGCCGTCGCGCAGCGCCGTGGCCGGCCAACCCGCACGGGGTACGACCTCCCCGTTGACAGCGACCGCCACCCCACGCTGTTCGGGCACGATGTCGCGCACCAGGTCGGCCACCGACGAGCCGCCGGGCACGTTGCGCCCGGCCCCGTTCACCGTCAACTCCATTGGTCCCCCTCCGTGCTGCGATCAGGGCTGCCACCCGGCGTCAGGCCGAGAAACCGGTCGGCCCGGAACGGCGCGAGCAACGGGTCGCTTACGCCGTCGAGCACCAGGTCCGCGATCAGGTCGGCGGTGATCGGGGCGAGCACGATGCCGTGCCGGTGATGCCCGGTGGCGACCAGGACGTCCGGCCGGCCGGGCAGCGGCCCGAGGATCGGCGCGTTGTCCGGCGTACCCGGGCGCAGCCCGGCAACCGCCTCGACCAGGTCGTACTCGGCCAGTTCCGGCAGCAGGTCGACTCCGGCGCGGAGCAGGCGCTGCACAGCGCCGGCCGTGACGGTGGTGTCCGCCCGTTCCTCGACAGTCGCGCCGAGCACGACCTCCCCGTCGACACGGGGCACCAGGTAGACGGGTTCGCCGTCGGCGTACCCCCGGATCACGTGCCGGAAGCCCGGCGCGACGCCGTCGGGCGCGCGGAGCCGGAGGATCTGGCCCTTGGCCACCCCCATCGAGCGCACCATGATGGCGGTCGGCCGCCGCCGCATCGCTCTGCCCACGCTGGCCGGGGTGCCGCCGCTGCGCGTGGTGCACCGGGCCGAGCTGCATCGGGTGCTCCACGATCGGGCGGTCGCCGAGGGCGTCACGTTCGCGTACGGCAAGCGGTTGGTCGACGCCGAACAGACCGGTGACAGGGTGACCGCCCACTTCGACGACGGGACCGCCGCGACCGCCGACGTGCTGGTCGGCGCGGACGGCGTCCGGTCCACGGTCCGGGGGCTCATCGACAGGGCGGCGCCCGGCCCCCGGTTCACCGGTCTGCTCGGCTTCGAGGCGGTCGCCCGGCACGAGGTGGACGCAGCGCCGGGCACGATGACGTTCGCCTTCGGACGACGGGGCTACTACCTGTACTGGCCGGAGCCCGGCGGCGGCACTCGGTGGGGCGTCAACCTGCCGCAGCAGCGACCGATGAGCCTCGTCGAGGCCCGCGCGGTGCCTGCCGAACGGTGGCTGGACACGCTGCGCAGCAGCTACGGCGACGACGACCCGGGCCGGGAGTTGATGGCGACCAGCATCGCCGACGAACTCCAGGTGGTCGGCGCTCTCCAGATCATGCCGCCGGTGCCGCACTGGCACCGGGGGCGGATGGTGCTGGTCGGCGACGCCGCCCACGCGCCGTCGAACAGTTCCGGGCAGGGCGCGTCGCTGGCCATCGAGAGCGCTGTGCAGCTCGCCCGCTGCCTGCGGGACCTGCCGGACGTCGCGTCGGCGTTCGACGCGTACGTGCGGCTGCGTCGCTCCCGGGTGGAGAAGGTCGCCGCCCGTGCGGCCCGGATCAACCACGCCAAGGCGCCCGGGCCGGTCGCCCGGACGCTGATGCCGCTGCTGATGCCGCTGCTGGTGCGCACGGCGATGGACCCGGAGAAGACCGTCGCCGACGAGCAGCGCTACGTCATCGACTGGGACGCCCCGGTCACAGCGGAGCCCGCGCTGCGCTGAGTGGTGGGCGTGGGGTGGCTCGTCGGCCACCCCACGCCCGACTGCTCTCATGCCGACGCGGCCGCCACCGCCGTTCGGGCGACGAGTGCGCGGCGCAGGTCGTCGTCGGCGTCGGTCACCACCCGGCGCAGGCCGGGGGTCAGGTCGTCGCGGGCCAGCAACGCCGCGGCCGCCTCCCGGGTCGGCTGCGCCACGGCGTAGCGGGGGAACGCCAGAGCCGCCACCCGGTCGGCCGTCCAGGGGGTACGCCGACTCGCGGCGGCCGGCATCTCCGCGAAGTACCTGTCGACGTACGCGGCGGTCAGCTCGGCCTGTTCGGGTTGCCAAAACCCCTCGGCTGTCGCTTCCAACAGCCGGTTGGACAGGTCGGTGTCCCGCACGATGATCTCCCAGGCGGCCTGCTTCGCCGCCGGGTCGGGCAGGGCGGCCCGGCAGTGGGCGGCCCGTTCCGCGCCCGTGGAGCTGACGTCGGCGGCCGCCTCGATGGCGATCTCCGCCTCGCCGGCGGCGCCCAGCACCACCAGCCGGCGCAGCACCGCCCAGCGCAGCTCCGCGTCGACCTTCAGGCCGGCCGGCACGTCCCGCCCGGCGAGCCAGCCGACGAGCAGGTCGTCATCGGTGGTCGTGGCGATCCAGCCTCGTGCGGCGGCGAGCTGCAACGATTCTCCGGCCGGTGCGCCGTCGAGCAGGCGCTGGCACGCCTCGGTGACCCGGGCCAGCGCCGCCGACCGGGTCAGCGGGTCGAGGTAGCGGTCGACGAGCGACCGGCTGAGCGTCAGCACGTCCTCCGCGATGATCACCTCGGTCTCGGTGGGCAGCGCGGCGACCATCAGGTCGACCAGGCCGGCGACCGGCCGCTCCCCGTCGGTAGCGGCGTCCAGTGCCTCGCCCCACAGCACAGCCCTGGCCAGCGGGTCGGTCAGACCGGGCAGCACCAGCGGAACGGCCTCCGCCGACGCCGGGTCGAGACGCACCTTGGCGAAGGTGAGGTCACCGTCGTTGAGCAGCAGCAGCCGGGCCGCCGGCAGGCCCTCCAGCTGACTGACCACGGTCCGATCACCGTCGACGGCCGGGTCGATGTCCACCTCGTCGCGGAGGACGCTGCCGTCCGCCGAGTAGCGGCCCACGCCGAGCCGGTGCGGGCGCCGCACCGGGTGCGACTCGGGCGCGGTCTGCACCACCGCCACCTCGGTGTAGCGGCCGTCGGCGTCCACGGCGACCTCGGCGCGCAACGTGTTGACCTGCGGCCGACGCAACCACAGCTCGGCCCAGCCGGAGAGGTCCCGCCCGCTGGCGCTGGAGAGGCTGGCCAGCAGGTCGTCGAGGGTGGCGTTGCCGAAGCGGTGAGCAGCGAAGTGCGCGTTGAGGCCGGCCAGGAACGCCTCGTCGCCGAGCCACGCGACCAGCTGCCGCAGCACGCTGGCCCCCTTGGCGTACGAGATGCCGTCGAAGTTGAGCAGGCCCTCGTCGGCGTCGGCGACCTCCTCCGGGGCGATCGGGTGGGTGGAGGGGCGCTGGTCGGCGGCGTAACCCCAGGCCTTGCGGCGCATGGCGAAGGTGGTCCACGCCTGGTCGAAACGGGTCGCCTCGGCGGTGACCCGGGTGCCCAGGTACTCCGCGAAGGACTCGTTCAACCACAGGTCGTCCCACCAGCGCATAGTGACCAGGTCACCGAACCACATGTGGGCCATCTCGTGGGCGATGGTGCTAGCCCGCTGCTCGCGCTGCGTGTCGGTGACCGCCGAGCGGAAGATGTAGTCGTCGCGGAAGGTGACGATGCCCGGATTTTCCATCGCGCCGGCGTTGAACTCGGGCACGAACGCCTGGTCGTACTTGCCGAACGGGTAGCGCTCGGTGAAGAGCTCGTGGAACCGGTCCAGGCACTGCCGGGTGACGGTGAAGATCTCGTCGGCGTCGGCGTCCAGGTGCTCGGCCTGCGACCGGCGGCAGTAAATGCTCAGTGGCACACCGTCGTGCTCGGCCCGCCGGACGTGCCACGGCCCGGCGATGAGCGAGAAGAAGTACGTCGCCAACGGCGCGCTCGGGGCGAACTCCCACCGGCCGGGAGCCGGGTTGGCGACCACCTCGGCATTGCCGGAGACCGTCCACTCCGGTGGCGCGGTCACCGAGAGGGTGAACGGGGCCTTGAGGTCGGGTTGGTCGAAGGCGGCGAAGATGCGCTGCGCGTTGTCGAGGAACGACATCGCGTAGAGGTAGGTCTCGCCGTCGGCCGGGTCGACGAAGCGGTGCATCCCCTCGCCCGCGTTGGAATACGCCATCTCCGCCTCGACGACGAGCGTGTTCTCCGCGTCGAGGTCGTCGAGCGGCAGCCGGTTGTCGGCGAGCAGGCCGGGGTCCAGGTCACGGTCGTTGAGGCGTACACCCAGCAGTGTGGTGGGCTTGACCTCGGCGAAGGTCGCGGTGCCGGGGGTCGCCCGGAACCGGATCTCCACGCGGGAGCGGAACAGCTCCGCGCCGCCGGTCAGGTCGAGGTCCACCTGATAGGACTCGACAGTAATCGCCGCGCCACGCGCGGTCGCCTCTACACGGGTCAGGCTCGGCATCCGCTTATCCTGCCCGATGGGGATCGGCACCCGGTCACCACACGACCCTCGGCACTGGAGGAAAGAACCATGGCGCAGCACCCCAAGGGCGACTTCGACCTCTCTCGGGCGGTCTGGCAGCGGGCCGAGGGGGACACCTCCGACAGCGCCGTGGAGGTCGCCTTCGTCGACGATCTGATCGGGATGCGCAACTCGGCCGAGCCGGAGGGACCGGTGCTGGTCTTCACCCAGGCCGAGTGGGACGCGTTCGTGGCCGGCGCGCAGGACGGCGAGTTCGACCTGGACTGAACGCGCCGGCCGGTGTGCGGTTGCCGTGCCGGTGCCCGCAGTCGGGGCGCCGGCACGCAGCCCTCCCCCACCGGAACGACCGGCCCGGGCCGGTGGTCAACCATCGGCCCGGCCGGGGCCGTCGCCGTCGCCCCAGCCGAGGCCGCCCGGACCGGGGGCGTGGTGGAAACCAGGATGGTCGGCGACGTCGACGCAGCGCTCGCCGTCCGGGCCGACAGCACCGCAGAACAGCCGCTCGGCCCGCTGCCAGGCGTCCGCCGGTGACAGGGCCGCCGCACCGAGGGCGACCTCCACGCGGAGCAGGCTCAGCGCCTCCGCGTACGCCACCGCCAGCTCACGGGCCTCGGCCACGTCGGGCGCGGTGAAGCCCAGGTGCACGGTGAAGGACCGGCGCGGCCGGGTGGGCCGCCGGGGCGGCCCGATCAGTGACCGCCCGTCACGGCTCCCGCCCAGCGCCCCGAGCGCCCGCCGCTGCCGCCAGTGCGGTGATGTGTTGTCGCGCATCCGCCCTCCCCGTGGTTGCCCCACCAGCAGCAAACCAGGTTCCGCTGCCCCTGGGAGGGGCCAGCCGGTGTGGCGTCCGCGCAGGGATTCAGCTGCGGCGACCGGGGTAGACAGCCGGCCGGACCCCGCGCGTGAGGAGACCCGATGGCGAGTATGCCGGCCGACCGCAGCCCGGACAGCACCCTCGCGCTGCTCCGCGCCGGCTACCGCTTCATCGGCGAACGCTGTGAGCGCTACGACAGCGACGTGTTCCGGACCCGGATCCTGCTCGCCCCGACCATCTGCCTGCGCGGCCGGCCGGCGACCGAGTTGTTCTACGACACCGAACGCTTCCAACGCGCCACCGCGATGCCGCTGCGGGTGCAGCGGACCCTCACCGGTCGGGGTGGTGTGCAGGGACTCGACGGGACGGAACACGCCGACCGCAAGGCGATGTTCATGTCGATCATGACGCCGGCCGCCATCCGGCAGCTCGGCCAGCTCTTCGACGACGAGTGGCTCGCCCGGATCCCCGCCTGGGAGGCTGCCGGGCCGGTGTCGCTCTACGACGAGCTGGGCCGACTGCTGACCCGGGTGGTGTACGCCTGGGTCGGGGTGCCGCTGCCCGCCTCACAGGTCGCGGACCGCGCCGTCGAGCTGCACGCCATGATCGAGGCGCCGGCGCTGGCCGGACCCCGGCACTGGCGGGGACGGCTCGCCCGTCGCCGCGCCGAACGCCGGCTCGCCGACCTGGTCGAACGGACCCGGACCGGTCTCGCTCCGGCACCGGCCGGCAGCGCCCTGGCAGTGATCGCCGAACACCGGGACGGGCGGGGCAACCTGCTCCCCCGCCGGACCGCGGCGGTGGAGCTCCTGAACCTGCTGCGCCCGGTGGTCGCCGTCGACCAGTACCTGACCTTCGCCGCGCTCGCCCTGCACGACCATCCGGGCTGGCGGGACCGGGTCCGCGACGACGACGAGGCCACCGAGCAGTTCGTCCAGGAGGTACGCCGCTACTACCCGTTCTTCCCGATGGCGGCGGCCCGGGTCCGGCGCTCCTTCGAATGGCAGGGCCACCACTTCCCCGCCGGCCGTCGGGTGCTGCTCGACCTGTACGGCACCAACCACCACCCGACGCTCTGGCCGGAACCGGAGTTGTTCCGTCCGGAACGGTTCGCCGGGCGACGGGTGGACCCGTTCGCGCTGATCCCGCAGGGCGGCGGCGACCACTGGGCCGGACACCGGTGCGCCGGTGAGTGGATCACCATCGACCTGATGAAACGGGCGGTCGCCAACCTGACCACCACCATGCGCTACGACGTACCGGTCCAGGACCTGACCCTGGACCTGCGCCGGATGCCGGCGCTGCCGCCCCTCGGCCTGACCATCACCAACATCCGCCGCACCGACTGATCGGACGACGCCCGTGCGCGATCAACCACGGCGTGCAGAGGTACGACGGGCGCCGGCTCGGCCGGTCCGCCTGCCGATGACGTACGTGCTGCCGCTGCGCTGGCACTCCGACAGCGGCCTCGCCGAGTTGACCGACTACCTGCGCTGGCTGGCCGACCGGGTCGACGTGCTCGTGGTCGACGGCTCAACACCGGACCTCTTCGCCCGGCACGCCGACGCCTGGGCGGGGCTGGTCCGGCACCTCCCACCCGACACCACAGGCGCGGGGCTCAACGGGAAGGTGCTCGGCGTCCGCACCGGCGTACGCGCGGCGGAGCACGAACACGTGGTGATCGCCGACGACGACGTCCGGTACGACGAGGCCGGGCTGACCGCCGTACACCTCCTGCTCGACCAGGTCGACCTGGTCCGCCCGCAGAACTACTTCGACCCGCTGCCCTGGCACGCCTGGTGGGACACCGGCCGGACGCTGCTCAACAGGGCCCTCGGCGCGGACTACCCGGGGACCCTCGCCGTGCGTCGCAGCGCGTTCCTCGCCATCGGCGGGTACGACCCGGACGTGCTCTTCGAGAACCTGGAACTGATCCGCACCATGCGCGCGTACGACCGCTCCGAGGCGACGCCGGCCTGGCTGCGGTGAGGGTGAGTAGCGCTGCCGCCAAGGTCGGCCAGTGGATCATCTGGGTTCCGACCCCGGCGCCGACCGAGATCAGGGATTCTCCGAGCGCG
>NZ_JBSFBM010000284.1:0-8665 GCF_053592955.1 Micromonospora sp. NPDC002411
GCTGCGAGGACCGCCCGCCGCCGCCGGCCAGGAGCCGGCCGCGCGCACGCCATCGTCAATCCTGACAGGTACGGCGCGCTTCGCCCACATCACCCCGCCCCAGGAGTACGCGGGGCGCGTCTCCTTGCCCAACCCGGTAAGGCAAATTACGGTTTAGGTATGACCAAAAAGATCACCATCAGCCTGCCGGACGAGCTCGCCGACAGGCTGGCCGAGGAGCCGAATGCCTCCGCCTACGTCGCGGAGTCTCTGCGACGGCGGGTGGCCGGGGAGAAGACCCGGGAGATCCTCCGTCGTGTTGGTTTCGAAATCACCGACGAGGGTGTGGCGCGGGTCCACGCCGAGATGGAGCAGTTGCGGGCGAGCATCACCCCCGAACTGCGCGAACAGGCGGCCCAGCTCCAGGCGGAGGTCTTGGCGGCCCGCGCGCGAGCCAGCCGGTGACGGCCTACGGCCTGGCGCTGGATGCGACTGCGCTGCTGGCCTATTCGTCGTCGGAACGGGATGTCGGTCACCGCATCGCGGAGGCCGCTGACTATGGAGTGAACGTGCTGGTGCCGGCACTCTGCCTCGTCCGAGCGCACCAGGAGGCCACTCCCGGTCAGTGGGAGATGCTCGAAGTGCTCGCCGCGTTGCCGCACATCCGGGTAACCCCGGTCGAGCCGAACATGTGCTCCTTCCTCGGCGGATGGTCACGCCGCATGGCCGGGCACACGGACCTGGCCCAGTTGGCGATGGACGCCGCCGCCCACCCCCTCGTGCCGATCATGACGGATCGGCGGGAGCTGCTCGGCGAGGTACTGCCGAAGGAATGGCCGATCATCGACCTCTGACCGGCGGCTGTCGACAAGATCACCCCCAGGATTCGGCACGTCCGGGGCGGGTAGGAGACTCCGGCACTAGGCACAAGACGCCGCAGCTACGCTCAGTACGCTCATCGCGGTGGACCCGTCAGTACCTGGAGGTGGCCGATCGTGACCGTCCGTAGCTCCTTTGTCGTAGTGGCGAACCGTCTGCCGGTCGACGAGGTGAGCACACCCGAGGGACGGCAGTGGCGGCGTAGCCCTGGTGGGCTGGTCACCGCCCTGCATCCCGTACTCGCCGAGCACCAGGGCACCTGGGTCGGCTGGGCCGGCGGCACCGGCCCGGCTCCCGACCCGTTCGACCTGGAGGGGATCCGGCTGCACCCGGTCCCGCTGAGCGCCGAGGAGCTGGAGCGCTACTACGAGGGCCAGTCCAACGCGACGATCTGGCCGCTCTACCACGACGCGGTGGAGACACCTGCCTACAAGCGCCGGTGGCGGGAGGCGTACCGCCTGGTCAACGCCCGGTTCGCGGAGGCCGCGGCGGACGTCGCGGCCGAGGGCGCCACGGTCTGGGTGCAGGACTACCAGCTGCAACTGGTGCCGGCGATGCTCCGTGAGCTGCGCCCGGACCTGCGGATCGGGTTCTTCCTGCACATCCCGTTCCCGCCGATCGAGCTGTTCATGCAGATGCCGTTCCGCACCGAGATCCTGCGCGGCCTGCTCGGCGCCGACCTGGTCGGCTTCCAGCAGCGGTTGGCCGCGCAGAACTTCGTCCGGCTGGCCCGGCACCTGCTCGGGCTGCGCTACGAGGGGCAGATGATTCAGGTCGACGGTCGGCAGGTGAAGGCCGGCGCCTTCCCCATCTCGATCGACACCCAGGAGATGGAGCGGATGGCTGCCGACCCGGCCATCCAGGCGCGGGCCAAGCAGATCCGCGCCGAGCTGGGCGACCCGAAGACGATCATCCTCGGGGTGGACCGGCTGGACTACACCAAGGGCATCGAGTTGCGACTCAAGGCCTTCCGCGAGCTGCTGGCTGACGGAAAGTTGACAGTCCCCGACGCGGTCATGGTCCAGGTGGCCACACCCAGCCGCGAGCGCGTGGAGCACTACCAGGCACTTCGCGTCAAGGTGGAGCGCGAAGTCGGTCGGATTAATGGTGAATTCGGCAGGGTCGGCGTGCCGGCCGTGCATTACCTGCATCAGTCGTACAGTCGCAGTGAACTGGCCGCGATGTACGTTGCCGCCGACGTCATGATGGTGACCCCGCTGCGAGACGGAATGAACCTGGTGGCGAAGGAATACGTAGCATCACGTGCCGACCAGGGTGGCGCGCTCGTGCTCAGTGAGTTCGCCGGCGCCGCCACCGAGCTTCGCCAGGCATTTTTGTGTAACCCGCACGACCCGGACGCGGTCAAAGACGCCCTGCTCCGGGCAGTGCACGTGGAGAAAACCGAGGCGCGCCGCCGGATGCGGACAATGCAACGTCACCTGCGTACCCACGACGTGGGCCACTGGGCCAAGTCCTTCCTCTCCGAGCTTGGGGTTTCGGAGGCGGAGGCCGAGTGAACACGTCCGTCAACGATGGGGCGGCGATCGCCACCGGGGTGATGGACCCCGAGCTGCGCGCCGCCATCGGCCGGATCGCCCGGGTCCCCCAACTCCTGGTCGCCTGCGACTACGACGGCACGCTCGCGCCGATCGTGGAGGACCCGAGCACCGCCGTCCCGCTCCCCGAGTCGGTGGCCGCCGTCCGCGCGCTGGCCGCGCTGCCGCAGACCACAGTGGCGGTGGTCTCCGGCCGGGCACTGCGCGACCTGGCCGCACTCTCCCGGCTGCCCAGCGAGGTGCACCTCGTCGGCAGCCATGGCTCCGAGTTCGACATCGGCTTCGTCGAGCGGCTCTCCCCCGAGCTGGTCGCGGTGCGTACCCGCGTCCGCAACGCGCTCCGCGACATCGCCGCCGACCACCCGGGCATCCGGCTGGAACGCAAACCGGCGAGCGTCGCGATGCACACCCGCGGCATCGACCCGGAGGTGGCCGCCGCCGCCATCGAGGCGGTCCGCAACGGCCCCGCCACGTTCGACGGCGTCACGGTGACCCAGGGCAAGGAGGTCATCGAGCTCTCCGTCGTGGCCACCCACAAGGGCACCGCCGTCGACCAGCTACGGACCCAACTCGCCGCCAGCGCGGTGCTCTTCATCGGTGACGACATCACCGACGAGAACGCGTTCGGCCACCTGCACGGCCCCGACCTCGGCATCAAGATCGGCCCCGGGGACACCCAGGCCGGTTACCGGGTCGCCGACCCGCTGGAGGCCGCGCGGGCGTTGGCGCTGCTGCTGGAGACCCGACGGCACTGGCTGTTCGGCGAACGGGCGGTGCCGATCGAACGGCACTCGATGCTGTCCAACGGTCGTACCGTCGCCCTACTCACCCCCGAGGCCAAGGTGAGCTGGCTCTGCCACCCCAAGCCGGACTCGGCGGCGATCTTCGCCGACCTGGTCGGTGGCAGCCCGGCCGGCCACTTCAGCATCACCCCGGAACGCGGCGGCATCCCGCTGGGCCAGCGCTACCGCTCCGGCACGATGACGGTGGAGACCCGGTGGTCCGGGCTCACCGTCACCGACTGGCTGGACAAGCCGGCCCGGGAGACCACCCCGGACGACAGCCCGGCGGTCATCACCGGCGACTCAACCCTGGTCCGGGTGCTCACCGGCAGCGGCAAGGCCCGGGTCGAGTTCGCGCCCCGGCCCGAGTTCGGCCAGGTCGCCGTGCAGTTGCAGCCGCTCGGCGACGGCCTGTTGGTGCTCGGCTCCAACGAACCGGTCGCGCTCTACGCTCCCGGCCTGCAGTGGGAGGTCGGCAACGACGGTGGGTACGAGACCGCCAAGGCGGTCGTCGACCTCTCCGCCGCCGGCGGGCAGGTCGTGCTGGAGCTGCGCTTCGGCACGCACAGCCTGGAACACCACCGGGTGCCGATCCACGAGCGGCAGGCCGCCGCCGAGCAGCCGTGGAAGGACTGGGTGGCCTCGCTGCGGCTGCCGTCCACCTCCCGCGACCTGGTCGTGCGCAGCGCCCTCACCCTGCGCGGGCTCTGCCACGAAGCCACCGGCTCGATCCTGGCCGCCGCGACCACCTCGCTCCCCGAGGAGCTGGGTGGCGTCCGCAACTGGGACTACCGCTACTGCTGGCTGCGCGACGCCGCGCTGACCGCCCGCTCGCTCGTCGACCTGGGCTCCATCCAGGAGGCCGAGGCATTCCTGCGCTGGGTGGACGGCTGCATCGAGCGCACCGGCGGTCACCCCGAGCGGCTGCACCCGCTCTACACCATCGACGGGTACGAGCTGGGCGCCGAGGCGGTCATCGACACGCTGCCCGGGTACGCCGGCTCCCGGCCGGTCCGGGTCGGCAACCTCGCCAACCACCAGCTCCAACTGGACGTCTTCGGCCCGATCGCCGACCTGATCGCGGCCGTCGCCGACGCTCGCGGCTCGGTCCGCGACGACGAGTGGCGCGTCCTGGAGAACATGGTCGAGGCGGTCCGTCGGCGCTGGCACGAGCCCGACCACGGCATCTGGGAGGCACGGCTGCCACCACGGCACCACGTCTTCTCCAAGGTGATGTGCTGGATGACAGTCGACCGCGCGCTGCACGTGATGCGCGAGCACGGTGGCGAGGACCGACCCGAGTGGAAGGACCTGCGCGACCGGATCGGCGCCAACGTGCTGGAGCACGGCTGGCACTCCGACGTCGAGGCGTACAGCGTCGCGTACGGGGACGAGGACATGGACGCCTCGTCGCTCTGGATCGGGCTCTCCGGCCTGCTCCCGGGTGACGACCCGCGCTTCCTGTCCACGGTCCTGCGGATCGAGGCGGACCTGCGCAGCGGCCCGGTCGTCTACCGCTACCACTGGGACGACGGCCTGCCCGGCCGCGAGGGCGGCTTCCACATCTGCACGGCGTGGCTGATCGAGGCGTACCTGCGCACCGGCCGCCGCACCGACGCCGAGGAACTGTTCGCGCAGATGGTGCTCACCGCCGGCCCGACCGGCCTGCTCCCTGAGCAGTACGACCCGCTCGCCGAGCGCGGCCTGGGCAACCACCCGCAGGCGTACAGCCACCTCGGGCTCATCCGCTGCGCCCTGCTGCTGGACAACATGCTCAAGCAGTAGTCGACGTGACAGAGGGGCTGGAGCGCGAGCGCTCCAGCCCCTCATCACTTTCCATGATCAAGTGATGAGAAGTAGCTCAGAATCTGCCCGGGTAACTACTTTTCATCACTTGATCATGAGGGGCGCGGGCCCTCGTCGAGGGCGTTCACCACGTCGCCCAGGACCACGACGGCGGGTGGGCGTAGGTCGGCCGTGAGTACGGCGGCGGCGACCTCGCCCAGCGTGGAGCGTAGGACCCGCTGGGTGCCTGTCGTGGCCTCCTGCACCACCGCGGCCGGCGTCTCCGGCGACCGGCCGTGGGCGATCAGGGTGGCCGTGATCGCGGCCAGGTTCTTCAGCCCCATCAGGATCACCAGGGTGCCGTGCAGACCGGCGAGGGCGTCCCACCGCACCAGCGACGCCGGCGCGTCGGGTGCCAGGTGCCCGGAGACCACAGTGAACTCGTGCGCCACCCCCCGGTGAGTGACCGGGATCCCGGCCGCCGCCGGGGCGGCGATCGAGCTGGTCACGCCGGGCACCACTGTCACCGGTACGCCGGCCGCCGCGCAGGCCAACAGCTCCTCACCGCCGCGACCGAAGACGTACGGGTCGCCGCCCTTGAGCCGCACCACGAAGGCACCTGCCAGGGCGCGGTCGACCAGGATCTGGTTGATCTCCTCCTGGGCCCGGGACGGTCCATAGGGAATCTTCGAGGCGTCCACCAACTCGACGTCGGGGCGCAACTCGTCGAGGAGCAGGCCGGGCACCAGCCTGTCGGCGACCACCACGTCGGCCTCGGTGAGCAGCCGCCAGCCCTTAACGGTGATCAGCTCCGGGTCCCCCGGCCCCGCCCCGACCAGCGCCACCCGACCTGCCTGCCGCCCACCGGTAGCGGCGTCGGGCCGGCTCTGCGTCGGAGCGCTTGATTCCGGTGCCAGGCGGACCGCCAGCAGGTCGCGGATCGCGTCGCGGACTGTCATCGCCCGACGGGGGTCACCGCCGCCGAGCACCGCCACCGTGACCGGGCCGTGGCGGGTCACCGCCGGGGTCCAGGCGGTGGCGGCCGACCGGTCGTCGGCCCGGACGCAGAAGATCCGTCGCTCGGCGGCGAGGGCGCTCACCGAGGCCGCCGCGATCGGGTCGTCGATGGCGACCTGGACCAGCCAGGCGCCGTCCAGGTCCTCGGGCGCGAAGCGGCGCGGCACCCAGTGCAGTCGACCCGCGTCGGCCCGGGCGCGCAGCGCCGGGGTCAGCTCCGGGGCCACCAGCAGGACGTCCGCACCGGCGTCCAGCAACGCGGGTACCCGCCGGGTGGCGACCGCGCCACCACCCACCACTACCACCCGCCGCCCGTCGAGCCGCAAACCGAGGGGGTACGGGTTGGACGTCACGCCGCACCACCGAGGCGGGCGGCTCGTTCGCTGCGCGTGGTCACTTCTCGGCCACACCGGCGGAGTCGAAGGTGGCGACCTCGTGCAGCACCCGGACGGCACCGGTGACCACTGGCAACGCCAACAGCGCGCCGGTGCCCTCGCCGAGGCGCAGCCCCAGGTCGACGAGCGGTTCGAGACCCAGGTGCCGCAGTGCGACTGTCGCACCCGGTTCGGCCGAACGGTGGCCGGCGACCATGGCGCCGACCGCGTCCGGGGCGAACGCGGCGGCGGCCAGCGCGGCGGACACCGCGATCACGCCGTCCAGCAGCACCGGGGTACGGCGGGCCGCCGCGCCCAGGATCAGCCCGGCCAGGGCGGCGTGCTCCAGGCCACCGACGGCGGCCAGCACACCGAGCGGGTCGGTCGGGTCGGGTGCGTGTCGGGCCAACGCCGCGCGCACCACTCCCACCTTGTGCGCGTACGTCGGGTCGTCGACCCCGGTGCCCCGACCGGTGGCGTCCAGTGCGTCGACACCTGTGAACGCGGCGATCAGGGCGGCGGCCGGGGTGGTGTTGCCGATACCCATGTCACCGGTGAGCAGGATCCGGGCACCCGCGTCGATCAGCTCGTCCGCGATCCGGATGCCGGTCTGCACCGCCGCCAGCGCCTCGTCCCGGGTCAGCGCGGCGGTCACCGCGAGGTCGCGGGTGCCCCGGCGGACCGACGCGACGACCAACCGGGGCACAGCCGGGTCCAGCACGGCCGGAGCGGGCGCGGCTGCGTCCAGCACGGTCGGGTCGGGCACCGGTCCGGCGGACAGCGGGGTGGCCACCCCGACGTCGACCACTGTGACCGACGCGCCGGCCTGCCGGGCGAACGCGTTGACCACCGCGCCGCCGGCCAGGAAGTTGCCGATCATCTGCGCAGTGACCTCCTGCGGCCACGGGCTGACCCCCTGGGCGTGCACCCCGTGGTCACCGGCGAAGATCGCCACCGCGGCCGGCTCGGGCAACGGCGGTGGGCAGGCCCCGGCCAGGCCGGCGAGGCGTACCGAAAGGTCCTCCAACGCCCCCAGCGAGCCCGCCGGTTTGGTGAGCCGGCCGTGCAGCTCACGGGCGGCGGCCATGGCCGTCTCGTCAGCCGGGCGGATCGCCGCGATCGTGGTCTCCAACATCATGCCTCCATGATTTCGCGCAGCACCTCGGTGAAAGCGTCGGTGGTGTTTCGGTCGCGTACCGCCACCCGCAGCCAGTCCGGCCCGAGGCCGGGGAACGTGTCGCCCCGGCGCACCGCCCAGCCGCGCTCACGCAGGGCGGCTCGGATCGCGCTCGCGCCCGGCAGGTGCAGCAGGACGAACGCGCTGGCGGGACGCCCGACGACGCGTACACCGGGCAGGTCTTCCAGGCGGGCGACCAGGTGGTCGCGGTCGGCGGCGAGGTCGGCGGCGATCGCGCGTTCGGCCTGGACCGCGACGGTGGTGGCGCAGGCCGACGCGGCGGCCAACGCCGGTGTGGAGACGGCCCAGAGCGGCTGGACGGCGGCCAGCCGGGACAGCAGCTCCGGGTCGCCGAGCAGGTAGCCGATCCGGAGGCCGGCCAGGCCCCAGGTCTTGGTGAGGCTGCGCAGAACGAGCAGCCCCGGCAGGTCGCGCCGCTCGGCCAACGACTCCGGTTCGCCCGGGTGCCCGGGGGCGATGGTGGTGTCGGCGAACGCCTCGTCGACCACCAGCACCCGGCCGGGGCGGGCCAGCGCGGCGAGCGTCTGCGCGGGGTGCAGCACCGAGGTCGGGTTCGTCGGGTTGCCGATCATCACCAGGTCCGCGTCGGCGGGCACCCGGGACGGGTCGAGCCGGAAGTCGTCGGCGGCGTCCAGCAGAACGCGCTCGACCGGGTGGCCGGCGGCCCGTAGTGCCGCCTCCGGCTCGGTGAACTGGGGGTGCACCACCACCGGCCGGCGTACGCCGCGAAGTGCCTGCGCGATTAGTACGAAGCCCTCGGCGGCACCGGCGGTGAGCAGCACCTCGTTCGGGTGACGGCGGTGTCGGGCGGCGACCGCGGCCCGGGCCGGCGCCGGGTCCGGGTAGTGGGCCAGGTCGGACAGGGTGGCGGCGATCGGGTCGGCCAGCCAGGCGGGCGGCCGTGCCTGACGGACGTTGACGGCGAGGTCGATCAGGCCGTCGCCGACCTCGACGTCACCGTGGTGCGCCAGGTCGGGCTCGGAAGCGGCGATCGGCTCGGGCATGTCCGCGATCCTTCCGGGAAGGCGGCCGGTGGGACAGACGATCTCGGCGTAAGCCACGTCACCACTCGTCGGTTTATGAGTTCTTCTCAGG
>NZ_JBSFBM010000285.1:0-8657 GCF_053592955.1 Micromonospora sp. NPDC002411
CAAGCACCTCTGGGTGGGTGACGCGGAGACGGTGCTCGACGAGATCGTCCGGCGGGTCAACCCCGCCGTCGAGGTGCCACTGCCGACGACCTGGGGTGCCGGTGCCGTGCGCCTCGACGACGTCGATGTCGGCCACGGTGAGCCGGGCGTTGGCCAGCGCGGCCCGGATCACCCGCTGTTGGGCGGGGCCGTTCGGGGCGGTCAGGCCACTGGACGCGCCGTCCTGGTTGACGGCGCTGCCGCGCAGCACGGCGAGCACGGGGTGACCGTTGCGGCGGGCGTCGGACAGCCGTTCCAGCAGGACCATCGCGGCGCCCTCACCCCAGCCCGTGCCGTCGGCCGCTGCGGCGAACGACTTGCAGCGGCCGTTGGCGGCCAGTCCACCCTGCTTCGAGAACTCGACGAAGACCGACGGTGTGGCCATCAGAGCGACGCCGCCGGCCAGCGCCAGGTCGCACTCGCCGTCGCGCAGTGACTGGGCGGCCAGGTGGACCGCGACGAGCGACGACGAGCAGGCGGTGTCCACGGTGAGCGCCGGCCCTTCCAGGCCGAACGTGTACGAGATCCGCCCGGAGACCACACTCGCCGAGTTGCCGGTGCCGAGGTGCCCGTCGAAGCCCTGCGCCAGGGCGGCGACCAGCACACCCGTGTAGTCCTGGTTGTTGGTGCCGGCGAAGACTCCGGTACGGCTGCCCCGGGCGGCGGCCCGGTCGATCCCGGCCCGCTCGAAGGTCTCCCAGGCGATCTCCAGGAGCAGCCGCTGCTGCGGGTCCATGGCGATCGCCTCGCGCGGCGAGATGCCGAAGAAGCCGGGGTCGAAGTCACCGGCGTCGTAGAGGAAGGCGCCGGAGCCCGCGGTGCTGAGCTCGGACAGGGCGGCCAGGTCCCAACCGCGATCGGACGGGAACTCACCAATCGCGTCCCGGCCCTCGGTCACCAGGTCCCAGAGCTGATCGGGGCCCCGGACTCCACCGGGCAGCCGGCAGCCCGTCGAGACGATCGCGATCGGTTCGGGCGCGGGCGGGGCCGCCGGGGCTGCGGCGCGTTGCTTGAGCCGCTTGTTGTCGGCGAGCGCCGCACGCAGCGCCGCCACCACCTCGTCGTAACTCGTGGCCATCGTCTACTCCCCGTCAGCTCTCGGTGCCGTCGAGGGCGAGGCGGACCAGCTCGCTGACGTCGAGCTCCGCCAGGTCCTCACCGTCGTCGTCGGTGGCCGGCGGCGCGTCCGGCGCCTCCGGCCCGGTCTGTGCCAGGCCGAGCAGGGTGTCCAGTAGGCCGGCCGCGCGCAGCCGCTCCACCGGGATCCGGGACAGGACCTCGCGGACCTGCTGCTCCTCCGGGTCCCCCGCCGCCTCCGGGCCAGCCAACTGGTCGAGGACGTGCTCGGCCAGGACCAGCGGTGACGGGTAGTCGAAGATCAGGGTCGCGGGCAACGGCAGGCCGAGTTCGGCGGAGAGCGCGTTGCGCAGCTCCACACCGGTCAGCGAGTCGAAGCCCAGTTCCAGGAATCCGCGGTCGACGTCGACACCGCCGGGGGCGGTGTGCCCCAGGACGGTGGCGGCGTTCTTGCGGATCAGGTCGAGCACGACCCGCTCCCGCTCGGCTGCCGGCAGGCCGGTCAAACTGCGTCGCAGGGCGTCGGCGTCGGCGTCGTTCTCGGCCCCCGGCGTACCGGCGGTGAGCGCGGCCCGCGCCTCGTCGATCTCGTCGAGCAGCCGGCCGGAGCGGACCGCCTGGAACGGCAGCGCGAACCGGGCCCAGTCGACGTCGGCGACGGCGAGCGCCACCTCGCGGTCGTCGATGGCGGCGGCCAGCGCGTCGATCGCCGAGTCCGGGTTCATCACGGGCAGGCCGCGGCGGCGCAACTGCTCCTGGGCCGGCCCCTCGGCCATGCCACCGTCGCCCCACGGCCCCCAGGCCACGGCGGTGCCGGCGAGGCCGCGGCCTCGTCGGGCTTCGGCGAGGGCGTCGAGGTACGCGTTGGCTGCCGCGTAGGCGCCCTGCCCGCCGCTGCCCCAGATCCCGGCGATGGAGGAGAAGAGCACGAACGCGTCGATCTGTCGCTCCCCGAGCAGCGCGTCCAGGTGCACCGCGCCGGCGATCTTGGCGCGGACCACGGCGGCGAACTCGTCCAGGTCGGTGTCCCGCAGCGATCCGGGGGTGCCGACGCCGGCGGCGTGCACCACGGCGGTCAGCGGCAGGTCGGTGGGGACGCGGTCGAGCACGCCGGCCAGCGCGTCCCGGTCGGCGACGTCACAGGCCTCGACGGTCACCCGGGCACCGAGCGCGGTCAGCTCACCGGTCAGGTCGGCTACGCCGGGTGCGTCGGCGCCTCGGCGGCTGAGCAGGAGCAGGTGCTCGGCGCCCCGTTCGGCGAGCAGGCGTGCGACCCGCCCGCCCAGCGCTCCGGTGCCGCCGGTGACGAGGACCGTCCCGCGGGGACGCCACTGCGGCCCGGGGGTCGTGCCGCGGGGATGGCGGACCAGCCGGCGGCCGAAGATCGCCGAGGCGCGGATCGCCACCTGGTCCTCACCGCCGCCGGCACCGGCGCCGGCCAGCACGGCGCAGAGCCGCGAGCCGGCCCGGTCGTCGAGCTGGGGCGGCAGGTCGACCAGACCTGCCCACAGTCGCGGCTGTTCCAGGGCGGCGACCCGCCCGAGACCCCAGACCTGCGCCTGGGCGGGCGCGGCGACCCGCTCCGAGCCGCCGATCGCGACGGCCCCGCGGGTCACGCTCCACACCGGAGCGGTGGCCCCGAGCTGGTCGAGGGCCTGGACCAGTGTCACAGTGCCGGCGACACCCCTGGTGAGGATCGGGTGCGTGGGGTGCGGGGCCTCGTCGAGGGCGAGCAGGGACACGATGCCGTGCACCGGGCCGTACTCGTCAAGGGCCGCGCCGAGCCGCGCGGCGGTGCCGGCGCGGGTCAGGTCCGCCGGCGTCAGCGTGACGGATCCGGTCACCGCGCCGTGCCTGCGCAGCACGGCGGCCAGTTCGGCGGTGGGATGGTCGGGGGTGCTGACCAGCAGCCAGGTGCCGGTCAGCGTGGGCGTCCCGGTGGAGGACAGGGGCCGCCAGCGGACGCCGTACCGCCACCCGTCGATCGTCGAGCTCCGCCGGGCCTGTCGCCGCCAGACGGAGAGCGCCTGGACGACCGCCGGGAGGGTGGCGTCCGGTGGCAGGGCGAGTTCGGCGCCGATGCCGGCGAGGTCCGCGCGCTCGATGCGGTCCCACAGGTGCGCGTCGTCGGACGCGGCGGCCGGCAGGGCCCAGGAAACCGACCCGGGCCAGTAGTGCTGCCGCTGGAAGGCGTAGGTGGGCAGCTCGACCCGCCGCGCCCCGGGGTGCACGGCGACCCAGTCCACCGCGACGCCGCGGACGTGGAGCTGGGCGAGCCCGGCGCGCAGGGCGGTCGGTTGGTCGCGGTCGGATCGTTGCAGCGGTACGAACACCGCGTCGGTCACACAGTCCGCGCCCATCGCGGAGAGCACCCCGTCCGGGCCGATCTCCACGAAGGTGCTGACGCCGAGGCCTTCCAGGGTGGTGATGCCGTCGGCGAACCGGACCGCCTCCCGCACGTGCCGCACCCAGTAAGCCGCGTCCGGTGTCTCGGCGACCTGCCCCGTCACGTTGGAGATGATCGGAATCCGCGGCTGCGCATACGTCAACGTCGCGGCGACCGACGCGAACTCCGCCAGCATCGGCTCCATCAGCACCGAGTGGAACGCGTGGCTGACCGTCAACCGCTTGGACTTCGCGAAGTGCGCGGCGACCGCTGCCACCGCGTCGGCGGCACCGGACAGCACCACCGAACGGGGACCGTTGACGGCCGCGACGGAAACCCCGTCGACCAGCAGCGGCACCACCTCGGCCTCGGTGGCCCGCACCGCGACCATGACCCCGCCGGCGGGCAACGCCTGCATCAGACGGCCGCGCGCCGTGACCAGCTTCGCGGCGTCGGCCAGGGTCAGCACACCGGCGACGTGGGCGGCGGCGATCTCGCCGATCGAGTGGCCCACCAGGTAGTCGGGGGTGGCGCCCACCAGGCGGTAGAGCGCGACCTCGACCGCGAACAACGCGGCCTGGGTGTAGACCGTCTGGTCCAGCTCGTCGCCGTCGGCGATCACCGAACGCAGCGGTCGGTCCAGATGCAGGTCCAACTCGGCGCAGGCCGCGTCGAACGCGTCGGCGAAGACCGGGTAGGTGGTGGCCAGTTCCAGGCCCATCCCCGGCCGCTGTGAACCCTGACCGGAGAACATGAACGCCGTCCGGCCCCGCACGATCGACCCCGTGATCGGAGCCGGTGATCCGGCGGCCGTCGCCGCCAGCTCGGCACGGCCGAACACCGCCGCCCGGTGCCGATGCGGGGTACGCGTGGTGGCGAGGGAGAACCCGACGTCGTAGGGGTCCAGCCCCGGGTGCTCGTCCAGGTGGCCGAGCAGCCGCTCGGCCTGGTCCCGCAGCCCCTCCTCGGTACGCGAGCTGAGCAGCCAGACGCAGGGCCGTTGCGGGTTCGTGGCGGGGTCCGGGGCTGCCGGGATCGGGTCGCCCTCCAACACGACGTGGGCGTTCGTCCCGCTGATGCCGAACGACGACACGGCGGCCCGGCGTGGTCCGTCGCCCTCCCACGGCAGGGACCTGTCGAGCAGCGCGACCGCACCGGACTCCCAGTCCACCTCGGCGCTCGGCTGGTCCACGTGCAGCGTCCGGGGCAGCACCCCGTACCGCATCGCCTGGATCACCTTGATCACCCCGGCGACACCGGCGGCGGCCTGGGTGTGGCCGATGTTCGACTTGATCGAGCCTAGCCGCAGCGGGCGGTCCGCGGGTCGGTGCTGCCCGTAGGTGGCGAGCAAGGCCTGGGCCTCGATCGGGTCACCGAGTCGGGTGCCGGTGCCGTGCGCCTCGACGAGGTCCACGTCGGAGGGTCGCAGGCCGGCGTCGGTGAGGGCGGCCCGGATGACCCGCTGCTGGGCGGGCCCGTTGGGGGCGGTCAGCCCGTTCGACGCGCCGTCCTGGTTGATCGCGCTGCCGCGTACCGTGGCGAGGATCTGGTGACCGGCGGCCAGCGCCGCGGATCGGCGCTCGAGCAGCAGCATGCCCGCGCCCTCGCCCCAGCCGGTGCCGTCGGCGTCGTCGGCGAACGCCTTGCAGCGACCGTCGGCGGCGAGCCCGCGCTGGCGGCTGAACTCGACGAACCGGCCCGGGGTGGCCATCACCGTGACGCCGCCGGCCAGCGCCTGCCGGCACTCGCCCCGGCGCAGCGACTGGGCAGCGAGGTGCAGCGCGACGAGCGACGACGAGCAGGCGGTGTCGATGGTGACGGCCGGGCCCTCCAGGCCGAGCGCGTAGGAGATCCGGCCGGAGGCGACGCTGCCGGCGTTGCCGGTCATGGTGTGCCCCTCGACGCCCTCGGTGGAGCCGTAGAGCAGCGCGCCGTAGTCCTGGCCGTTCGAGCCGACGAAGACGCCGACCTGCTCGCCGCGGGCGGTCGACGGGTCGATGCCGGCGTGCTCGAACGCCTCCCAGGCGGTCTCCAGCAGGAGCCGCTGCTGCGGGTCCATGGCCAGGGCCTCGCGCGGCGAGATGCCGAAGAACTCCGGGTCGAACGCGGCGGCCCCGTAGAGGAAGCCACCCTCGCGGACGTAGCTGGTGCCGGCGTTGTCCGGGTCGGCGTCGTAGACGCTGTCGACGTCCCAGCCACGGTCGGCGGGGAACGTGGAGATGGCGTCCACCTCGTCGCGCACGAGCTGCCACAACTGGTCGGGGTTGTCGGCGCCGCCGGGGAAGCGGCACGACATGCCCACCACGACGATCGGGTCGTCCTGGTCGGCAGCGCCGACGGACATGCCCTGGTCGGCAGCGCCGACGGAGACGCCCTGGTCGGCGCTAGCGGGCTCGGTGTCACTGTCGGCGCCGAGCAGGCCGCTGAGGTGGCCGCCGAGGGCGAGCGCGCTCGGGTGGTCGAAGATCAGGGTGGCGGGTAGCCGCAGGCCGGTGGCGGCGGCGAGCGCGTTGCGCAGCTCGACAGCGGTGAGCGAGTCGAAGCCGAGGTCACGGAAGGCGCGTTCCGCTTCCACGCCGTCCGCGTCGGGGTGGCCGAGGACCGCGGCGGCGTGCCCGCGGACCAGGTCGACGAGCGCGGTGGCGCGGTCCCGGGCGGCCATCGACCGCAGCCGCCGGGTCAGGTCGCCGGATGGGTCGGTAGCGGTGGTCGCGGCGGCTTCCGGGATGGTGGCGAGGGTCGGGTTGGGGCGTACCGCGGTGAAGCCGGGGGCGAACCGCTCCCAGTCGACGTCGGTCAGGGCCAGCACCGGCTCACCGCCGCCGATCGCCTGGGCGAGACCGGCGAGGGCCAACTCCGGGTCCATCGCGCCCAGGCCGCCTCGGCTGAGCCGCTCCCGACGCACGGCCTCCTCGGCGAGGCCGCCGTCGCCCCAACGGCCCCAGGCGATCGAGGTCGCCGGTAGGCCGTCGGCGGCCCGCTGCTCGGCGAGGGCGTCGAGGTACGCGTTCGCGGCGGCGTACGCGCCCTGTCCCGCGTTGCCGAGGGTGCCGGCGAAGGACGAGAACAGCACGAACGCGCTCAGGTCCCGGTCCCCTGTGAGGTCGTGCAGGTGTTGGGCGGCGACGGCCTTCGGGGCCAGGACCCGGTCGATCCGGTCCCGGTCGAGGCTGCCGAGGGTGCCGTCGTCCAGGACGGCGGCCGTGTGGAAGACGGAGGTCAGGTCGTCCAGGCCGTCGATCACTGTGCGCAGGGCGTCCCGGTCGGCGATGTCGCAGGCGGTGATCGTCACCTGGACGCCGGCCTGTTCCAGTTCGGCGCGCAGGTCTTCGGCGCCGGGGGCGTCGGGGCCACGGCGGCTGACGAGCACCAGGTGCTCGACGCCGTTGCGGGCCAGCCAGCGGGCCGTGTGCGCGCCGATCGCGCCGGTGCCGCCGGTGACCAGCGCGGTGCCCGACGGCGACCAGCCGGCCGCGCCGGTCTGCGGGGCCCGGGTCAGCCGGCGGGTGTAGAGGCCCGAGGCGCGGACGGCGAACTGGTCCTCGTCGTCGCCGGCGGTGAGTGCCGCGACGAGCCGGGCCGCCGAGCGGGGGTCGGGCTGCGCCGGCAGGTCGACCAGGCCACCCCAGCGGTGCGGCTCCTCGAGGGCGACGACCCGGCCGAAGCCCCAGAGCGCCGCCTGTGTGGGTGCCGGGGCGGCATCGGAGCGGCCGACCCGGACACCGGACCGGGTGGCGAGCCAGAGCGGGGCGGTGACGCCCGCGTCCGCGAGCCCGTGCAGCACCGTGGACGTGTCGTGCACCGCGTCGGCGGCGGTCGCCTCGGCGAAGGGCAGCGCGAGCAGGGACAACACTCCGTCGACAGGCGTTCCCGCAACGGCGGTGGCGACCGCGTCGGCGACGGTGGTCCGCTCGATCGGGCCTTCTTCGATGGTCACCGGTACGGTCCGGGCACCGGCCTGCCGGAGGGCGTCCTCGACGGCGTCCGACCACTGTTCGCCGGTGGGGCGCAGAACCAGCCAGGTGCCGGTGTGGGTGCTCTCGGCCGGTGTGGTCCGGCTTTGCCAGGTGATCCGGTACCGCCAGTCGTCGAGGATGTGGTGCTGGCGTGTGCGGCGACGCCAGGCGGTCAGTGCGGGCAGCAGCTCGGTGCCGTCCCCGGTGATGCCCAGCGGGGTGAGGTCGCCGTTCTCGACGGCCCGCCAGAACTCGCTGTCCACCGGGTCCGCCAGGCTCGTCGCGCCGCCGGGGGTGGGCCAGTAGCGCTGGTGTTGGAAGGGGTAGGTGGGCAGGTCGACGGTCCGGGTGGCCGGGATGACGGTGGTCCAGTCGACGGGCGCGCCCTGCACCCATGCCTCGGCCAGCGACCGCACGAACCGCTCGGGGCCGCCTTCGTCGCGGCGCAGCGTGCCGACGGTGGTGGCCTCGATCGCCCCGGTGAGCACCGGGTGGGCGCTGACCTCGATGAAGATCCGATGCCCCGCCGCCTGCGCGGCCTGCACCGCCAGGTCCAGGCGCACCGGCTGCCGCAGGTTCCGGTACCAGTAGGCGGCGTCCATCTCCCCGCCGTCCTCGACTGTCGAGAACACCGGCACCGCGCCGGCCATGGGCTGCACCCCGTCGAGCAGACGGGCCAGCTCGGCCTCCACCGGTTCGACCAACGCGCAGTGCGAGGCGTAGTCCACCTTCACCCGCTTGGCCCGCACCCCAGCCACCTCCGCAGCGGCCAGGAACGCATCCAGGTCCGCGCCGGCCACCACCACACTGGTCGGACCGTTGACGACCGCGACACTCACACCCTCGGTCAACAACGGGGCGACCACGTCCAGACCGGCGCTGACCGACACCATCCCGCCGCTGCCGGACAGGGCAAGGAGGGCCTTGCTGCGCAACGCGACCACCTTCGCGGCGTCACTCAGAGACAAGACTCCGGCGACACAGGCCGCCGCGATCTCGCCCTGCGAGTGACCGATCACCGCATCGGGGGTCACACCCTTGACCCGCCACACCTCGGCCAGGGACACGTGCACCGCCCACAAGACCGGCTGCACCACATCCACCCGCTCCAACGGATCGTCGGAGCGCAGCACGTCGAGGCGCCTTCTCCCGGATGCGGTTTCAGGGGCGACGGGTGGGGCTGCTGTCGCTGCTGTTGA
>NZ_JBSFBM010000286.1:0-8622 GCF_053592955.1 Micromonospora sp. NPDC002411
GCCCGCCCGCGCAGGCCCGTCCCCGCAGGCCCGCCAGCCGCCCGCCACAACCGCGCACGCGCAGCCCACCCGACGACCAGGCGCACCACCCACGCCACCGCACCCCGCACCGGGCACCGGGCACCCCGCACCCCGCACCCCGCACCCCGCACCCGGCGACACGCCATCTCGTATGGGTGGTCGTGTCGGTAATTCAGTGGAAGGAATCGCAGCGGGAGCGTAGGGTTGCAGGCCGCTTGACGGCCGAGGTGAGCTGCACCGGAACGGACGTCTTCGCGCCGGGAGGCCGGCCATCCGCCCCCGGACACGCGAGCGCGCAGCAGATGTGAACGATGGGACGTCAGCATGCCCGCACTTGACCTCGACACCCACCTCGACACGGATCTGTCCGCCGAACGCGCTCACCTCGCAACCTCGCGGGCAGCGCTACGCCGGATGCGGGAGCGGGCCGAGGCTCTCTTCGCCAGCGGCGACCAGGTTGCCGGCGATGCCTACGCGGCCGAGACGCTCGGCCGGACCCTGGCCCGCCGGGTGGCCGAACTGGCGGACGACCCCACCACACCACTCTTCTTCGGTCGCCTCGACTTCGCGGGAACGATGAGTCCCGAGGCCACCGACAGCGCCAGCGACACCACAGCTAGCCAGACAACCACCAGCACAACCGCCGTCGCCAGCTCAGCGGACGTCAGCACCAGCACCAGGGGTGATCATGACGGCCGCCGGTACCACGTGGGGCGTCGGCACGTCACCGACGAGCGCGGCGAGCCGTTGGTGCTGGACTGGCGGGCGCCGGTCTCCCGGTCGTTCTACCGAGCCAGCGCGCGGGATCCGCAGGGGGTGGCGGTTCGGCGGCGGTTCGGGTTCAGCAACGGGGTGCTGACCAGCTTCGAGGATGAGCGGCTGGATCGGGGCGAGGAACTCGGTACGACCAGTCGGATCCTCACCGCCGAGATCGAGCGGCCGCGCGTCGGGCCGATGCGGGACATCGTCGCCACCATCCAGCCGGAGCAGGACGAGCTGGTTCGGGCCGACCTGGCCGACTCGATCTGTGTGCAGGGCGCGCCGGGCACCGGGAAGACGGCGGTCGGGCTGCACCGGGCCGCGTACCTGCTCTATCTGCACCGGGAGCGGCTGCGGCGGGCGGGAGTGCTGATCGTCGGGCCGAACCGGGCGTTCCTGTCGTACATCGCGGCGGTGCTGCCGGCGCTCGGCGAGGTCGAGGTCGAGCAGGCCACAGTGGAGGAGCTGATTTCGCGGGTGCCGGTGCGGGCGGTCGACGCGCCAGCGGTCGCCGCGCTGAAGCACGACGTACGCATGGCGAGCGTGCTGCAACGCGCGGTGCGGGCCCAGATCGGTACACCGACCGAGTCGATCACCGTGTCGGACGGTTCGTTCCGGTGGCGGATCGGGTTGGAGCCGTTGCACCGGATCGTCGAGGAGACCCGCGGGGAGGGGCTGCCGTACAGCACCGGCCGGGAACGGGTCCGGGCCCGGGTGGTGAGCCTGCTGCAACGGCAGGCCGAGGCCCGCCGGGCCGAGTCGCCGGGCGATGCCTGGTTGCGTCGGATGGGCCGTTGCCGACCGGTCACCGACTTCCTGGACGCCGTGTGGCCGGCGCTCACCCCGGAAGGCCTGGTGCACGGCCTGCTCTCCGACCCGGCACGACTTTCCGCCGCGGCGGACGGGCTGCTCGACGACGCCGAGCAGGCTCTGCTCCGGTGGGAGAAGCCGGCTCGGACCCCGAAGGCGACCCGCTGGACCGCCGCCGACACGGTGCTGATCGACGAGGCGACCGGGCTGCTCGAACGGCCCTCCGGATTCGGGCACGTGGTGGTGGACGAGGCGCAGGACCTCTCTCCCATGCAGTGTCGGGCCATTGCCCGCCGCAGTGAGCACGGCTCGATCACCCTCCTCGGTGACCTCGCCCAGGGCACCGCGCCGTGGGCGGCCACGGACTGGAAGGCTTCCCTTGCCCATCTGGGCAAGCCGGACGCTGTGGTGGTCCCGTTGACGATCGGTTTCCGGGTGCCCGCCGCGGTGGTCGCGTTCGCGAACCTGCTTCTCCCGGCGCTCGCGGTGGACGTACCCGCCGCCGAGTCGCTGCGGCACGACGGCGGTCTGGACGTGCGTACCGTGACCGACCTGACCGCTGCGACGGTGGCGGAGGTGCGCGCGGCGCTCGATCACGACGGCTCGGTGGGTGTGATCGCGGCGGACGACGCTGTCGACGAGCTGCGCGCGGCGCTGGCTGATGCCGGCGTCGAGACCGCGACCGCCGACGACGTGGCGGCCGCGGAGCGGGTCACCGTGGTGCCCGCGACACTGGTCAAGGGCCTGGAGTACGACCACGTGGTGGTGGTCGAGCCGGCCGCGATCGTCGCGGCCGAGCCGCGCGGGCTGCACCGGCTGTACGTGGTGCTCACCCGGGCGGTGTCCCGGTTGGCGGTGCTGCACCACGAGCCGCTGCCCGCGCCGCTGTCGACCGCGCAGCACTGACCACCGCGCAGCACTGACCGCCGCGCAGCACTGACCAGGCGGGCAACCGATGCGGGCCGGTGCGCCGGGCGGGGATCAGCCGTCGGTGAGGGCTGCGGCGATGTCGCGCAACGGCTTGCCGGACTCGGCGATCGGCACGATGAACGCCAACCAGGACCCGTCGGCGAACCTGATCCGGAGTCGCTTGGGGTTGAGCCGGTGCCAGCCCACCCATGCGTTGGCCACGGCGGTACGCGGCGTGGACCAGACCACCCGGGTCTGGGCTGCCGCTCTCTCGTCGTCGGCCTGGCTGGACCAGAGCTTCATCGGCCCGGAGGCGCACACCAGCAACCGCCGGTCGGTGACGGCGAGGATGGTGTCCTCGGTCGTGGTCGCCGGGGGCACCGGGCGTCGGGCGTGTTGCAGGGCGGACGCGGCCGAACCCGGCGCACCCCGACCCGCGATCCCGTAGACGACGCGGTCGACGAGCCGGTCCCCCGCCGAGAAGGAGATCAGCGGCGAGATCACGTTGAGCAGCACGCTGGAGACGACACCACCACGACCGCTCCCGGACGACTCCGGGCTCTCGGGAGCTGGCATCTCTGCCGGCCGGGCACCCTGGGCGATCTCGGTCTTCGCGATGGCGAGCACACGTTCGCCCGGCTCGACGAGCTGGCTCAATCGTTCCTGGTAGCTGTTGTCCGCCACGGGCTCAGTACCAATCCGGACGGTCGTCGGGCAGCTGGCTGCCTGCGGCGGGTCGACCGCTCTCGGCCGGTCGGCTGCCGCCGGGCGCGTCGGCTGTCACCCCACCGCCGCCGGGTGCGTCGGCCATCACCTCACCGACCAGTTCGCGGACCCGGGCGGCGGCTGCCTCCTGGGCGCGCTTGGCGGCGGCGGTGAACTCCTCGGCCAGGGTGTACGAGTCGAGGCGCATCGCCCGGGCGTTCACCTCGGTCGAGACGATCGTGCCGTCCGCCGCAGCGGTGACCCGGACCAGGCCGGAGTCGCTCATGCCCTCGGCGCTGCTGTCTTCCAGCTCGGTCATCTTGCCGGCCAGCTCGCGCTGCCAGCTGTCCAGGTTGCGGGCCAACGCCTCGATGCGGTCCAGACCGGGAAAGGTCATGTCGGTCCCCTCAGGTCAGGATGGAGTCGAAGACATTCTGCACGCCCTTGGTGTAGGGGCCCAGATCCTCGCGGTACGTGCCGTCCACCAGGTAGTTGCGGTCCTTCGTTCCGTCGGAGATGTCGTGCATGCCGACGCCGGTGTCCAGAAGGGCGCCACCCAGGCCGGGGATGTTGACCGGAGACGCCTGGTTGATCAGGAACTTGCCCGGGAAGAGCGTCTTGAACTTCTCGATCTGGAACGCCCTGGCCTCGGCCGTCCATCCGGACTTGTTCCACGCCCGGTACGCCTTCTTCGCCTTGCGGATCTCCAGGACCGCGCGACGGTACTTCATGAGCAGCTCGGCGACCTTCTGCATCTTGGTGGCCAGCTTCGTCAGGATCTCGGCGAACCGAGCGACGATCTTGACCATTCTTCCGACGGTGGTAGCGAGCCGCGCCAGCACCCGGACCACAGTCGCCGCGAGGGAGATGCCGGCGCTCAGCGCCGCCGCCACCGCCGCGATGATCACCTCGGTGAGGAACCAGAGCAGGAACTCGAGGATCAGCTCGACCAGCAGGTTGAACGCGTCGACTGCGGCGTTGGCGGCGTCGACGAGCACCTCCTTGGTGCCGTCCAACCCCTTCGCCAGTTCCTCGATGGCCTCCTCCACCGACTCCATCGAGGCGTGGAAGCTCTCGGCGGCGTCACCCGACCAGGCGCCCCGGAGGCGGGCCCGGTGCTGGATCTGCTCACCGGCGATCTCGCGGACCGCCGCGCCGGTGTCGAGGCAGAGCTGAGCGGCGCGCATCAGGTCGTCGGGCTCGCCCGCGACGAGTTCGAGGAGTTGCTCGAAGGGCCAGAGCACCGCGTTGGACAGCGGCTTGAACGGGTCGGGGGTGCCGGACACGATCTGCTCGAAGTAGGTCTTGTTGCGCGTCAACGCCTCGGTGCTCATGCCGGCACCGGCCCGGTCGTGCCGCCGGGGGACGAGGTGCCCGGCGACCAGGGGCCGGGTGCGATGACGTCGGGAGCGGCCGGGCGGCCGGGCACGAACATGTCGGTGTTGGCCACGTCGGTGCCGGTGTAGGCGCCTGCTGTGTCGTCGAGCCCTTCGGCGATGTCCGCCATCACCTCGGCGCCGTCGGCCAGCCCCTGCAGACATGCCTCGAACTGCTCGGCGTACGCCGCCGCGAGGCTGAACGACGCCGGCATCACCCCGAACGCGTGTCGCGGCACGTGCCCTTCACCGAACGAGCGGTGCAGCTCGCGAAAGCGCGCCGCCCGGTCGGTGGACGCCTTGGCGAACGCCGTCAGCGCCTCCGGCTGGACCTCCAGCTCTCTGCTCGGGCTCGACACGGACCCTCCCCTGTGTCCTGTGCGACGGATCAGCCGCTACGACTTCCCACCATAGGCACTGCTCGCCGCAATCGGTGACCCGGCCGCGATGACGGGGCAACCCGCCTTGACTTTGTTCCGTAAAGTAGTTTGCGTGGACCCAGACGATGACCTTCCGCCCACCGACGCCGCAGCCGCGCTCCGACTCATCCAGGACGAGCGGTCCGCGACAGCGCGTCGAATCGATCCCGATGCCCGGCTGCTCTACTGGCCGTGGGGGATCGCCTGGCTGGTCGGCTTCGGGCTCTTCTTCCTGCGGTTCCCCCCGGGCGAGGAGGAGCTGCTCCGACTGCCGAGCTGGCTGCCGCTGACCGTCCTCTTCGCGCTGCTCCTGGCCGCCGCCGCGGTTCAGGCGGTGGCCAGCGTCCGGGCCTACGGCCAGGTGAGCGGAGACTCCGCGCGGCGTGGTCGCTGGTACGGGTGCGCCTGGGCCCTCGGTCCGGTGAGCGTCTACGCGGGGCTCGGCCGGATCTCCGAACACCTGCCCCACGACCTGGCGGCGCTGCTCTGGTCGGCGACGGCCGTCGGGCTGACCGGCGCGTTGCACATGGCCGGCGGGGCGATCTGGCTGGACCGGGACCTGTTCCGGTTGGGTGTCTGGATCAGTGTGATCAACCTTGCCGGCGTGTTCGCCGGGCCGGGCTGGCACGCACTTGCCGTGTCGGTGGCCGGCGGCGGCGGAATGCTGGTGGCCGGCGCGGTCGCCCGGCGGCAACAGCGACAGCGACAGCAGCCGTGACCGAACTGGATCCGGTCATCCACGCCCAGGCCCGGCTGCGGGTGGTGGCCAGCCTCTCCGCTCTCAATGTGGGCGACAAGATCGCGTTCCCCCGTCTGCAGGAGCTGCTCGGGATGACCGCCGGCAACCTCTCGGTGCACCTGCGCAAGCTTGAGGACGCCGGCTATGTGGAGATTACCAAGACCCATCGTGGACGCACCCCGGCAACTCTGGTCGGGCTCAGCCGACGAGGCCGGCTGGCGTTCGAGGAGTACACCGAAACGATCCGCGCCCTGCTCGACCCCAGTCCGTCGAAGGAGCAGCCATGACCCTCGCCCGCGCCGACCAGGCCAGCCGCCGGTACGGCGACGTCCTCGCCCTCGACCGCGTCGACCTCGACGTCCGGGCCGGTGAGCTGGTCGGCCTCCTCGGGCCGAACGGCGCCGGCAAGAGCACCCTGATGAACCTGCTTGTCGGCCTGCGTCGCCCCAGCTCGGGGCGGGTCGAACTGTTCGGTGGCGACCCCCGCGACCCGGCGAGCCGGCGACAGATCGGGGTCACCCCGCAGGAGACCGGCCTGCCGGGCACGCTGCGGGTCGGCGAGGTCGTCGACTTCGTCTCCGCGCACTACCCGGACCCGGTGCCCCGCGGCGAACTGCTCGACCGGTTCGGCCTGGGCGACCTCCTCCGACGGCAGACCGGTGGGCTCTCCGGGGGGCAGCGCCGTCGACTGGCGGTGGCGTTGGCGTTCGTCGGCCGACCCCGGTTGGTGCTTCTCGACGAGCCGACCACCGGCCTGGACGTGGCCGCCCGGCACACCCTGTGGGAGGCGATCCGCGCGTTCCACGAGGACGGCGGCACCGTGCTGCTGAGCAGCCACTACCTGGAGGAGGTGGAGGCGCTGGCCCACCGGGTGGTGGTGATCGGGCAGGGCCGGGTGCTCGCCGACGACACGGTGGACGCGGTGCGGGGCATCGTCGGCGTACGCCGGGTCAGCCTCGTCGCCGACCACCTGCCCGACCTGCCCGGGGTGGTGCGCACCGAGCGGATCGACGGCCGGCTGCACCTGCTCACCACCGACGCCGACGAACTGGTCCGAGCGCTGGTCACGGCCGGAACGGCCTTCACCGACCTGGAGGTACGACCGACGTCGCTGGAGGAGGCGTTCCTTGCCATCACCAGCGGGGACGGGTCCGCCCCGGGCCAGAGCACCGCCGAGGACCGACCCGCCACCGCCGTTCCCGGCGGCCGACCCACCACCGTCTGAGGAGGCCGCCGTGCAGCTCGCTCTGGTCCACGCCCGATACCAACTCCTGGAGATCATCCGGATTCCGGTGGCGATCGTCGGGAGCGCCTTCTTCCCGGCCGCCGCCATGATCTTCTTCGTGGTGCCGTTCGCCGGTGACGACTCGGTCGGCGCCACCCTCGCCACCGCGTCGATGGTCACCTTCTCGGTGATGAGCGCCAACATCTTCCAGTACGGCGTCGGCGTCGCCGAGGACCGCGACCAGCCGTGGAACCCGTACACCCGGACCCTGCCGGCCGGCCCGGCACCCCGGTTCGCGGGCCGGGTGCTGGCCGGCCTGGCACTGACGTACCTCTCGCTGATCCCGGTCGTCGTGATCGGCGCGACGCTGACCGCGGCCGAGGTCACCCCGACGGCGTTTCTGCTGGCCATGGGCACCGTGGCCGTGATCTCGGTGCCGTTCACGCTGATGGGCCTGGCCATCGGCTACTCGCTGCCGAGCAAGGCGGCGATCGTCGTCGCGCAGATCGTCTTCCTGCCGCTCGCGTTCGGCGGCGGGCTGCTGTCCGCGCCGGGCGACGCGCCCGGGTTCATCGAGACGATCGCCCCGTTCCTGCCCACCCGGGGCGCGGCAGAGCTGATGTGGGCGGCGGTCAGTGACTACCGCGCTCAACCGCTGGCGCTGATCATGCTCGGTGTCTGGGTGGTGCTGCTCGCCACGCTCGCCGGCTGGGCGTACCGACGGGACGAGGGTCGCCGGTTCAGCTGACGATTCGTCCGTTTCCGCCCCGAGCCGCGGCGGGACGGTGCCAGGATTCCGGCAGGGGGCCGCCGTGGTCGCCCCGGCCGAGAGGGGTTCTGACGTGAGCACCGTCCCGCCGGGTACGCCCTGCTGGGCCGACCTGGCCACCCCGGACCTGGACGACGCGCGGCGCTTCTACCCGGAGCTGTTCGGTTGGACCGGCCGGGTGACACCGGAACCCGAGGCGGGTGGCTACACGGTCTTCCTGCTCGACGGCAAGCCGGTCGCCGGAGCCGGGCCGCCGGCGATCCCCGACCAGGTGCCGATCTGGTCGACGTACGTCGCCACCGACGACGCGGAGCTGGTCGCCGGCCGGGTCGAACGGGCCGGCGGGCAGGTCGTCGTGCCGCCGTTCGAGGTGTTCGACCGCGGCTGGATGGCCGTCTTCGCCGATCCGTCCGGTGCCACCTTCAGCGTCTGGCAGCCGCTGAACATGAGCGGTGCCGAGGTGTTCAACGTGCCGGGCGCGATGAGCTGGAACGAACTGGTCACTCCCGACCCGGAGGGCGCGAAGGTCTTCTACGAGTTGGTGTTCGGCTGGCAGCCGGACGACCAGGCGGTGGGTCCCATGACGTACACCGGCTGGCGGCTCGGGACCCAGATCGTCGCCGGGATGATGCCGCCGCTGGCCGACGACTTCCCGGCCGACCTACCCGCGTACTGGACCGTGTACTTCGCGGTGACCGACGCGGACGCCGCCGCGGCCCGCGCCGCCGAGCTGGGCGGGACGATCCTGGTCCCGCCCCGCGACATCCCGGCGGGCCGGTTCGCCGCCCTACGCGACCACCGGTTTCGGTTTCTCCGACGGGGAGTGGGGGTTGCTGGTCGGCCTGCCGCAGTCGGTGCTGACCGCGGCGAGCGCCGCCGAGTCCGACGGC
>NZ_JBSFBM010000287.1:0-8619 GCF_053592955.1 Micromonospora sp. NPDC002411
TTGGCACTGGCTTTACAAGCACCCTGTTGAGTTCTCAAAGAACAACCACACACCGACCAGAAGCCCCACCTCAGTGGAACCCCAACCGGGGCTTTACCGCTCTGCGTTCCTAGCGCTTTCAGCGCCAGGCACTTTTACTACGTTACCCGCTGGTTTCCGCTGTGTCAAACCGGTGTTTCGCAGTTCGTCATGCTTCGTCCAGTCATGCGGGCACCATGTCTCGATCGGCTTGCGCCGCTCTCGTCACGGATTTGGCAGGCCGGCCGCTGCGGTTTCCCGCAAGCTCGCCCGGTGCCCTGCCGGTCGTAAACACTACCCGGTCGGCTTCGCCGCACCAAATCCGCCTCGCGGCCAATCCGGCGAGCCCCGCCCGGCCGTGCCTCACAGGAGCGAACCCCTGCCCGACCCGGTCACCAGCTCGTTTTTTGGGCTTAGGACTTTCGTCCCGTTTGCCCCGTTCCGCGCTGGCAGAGAGAAAGTTACGCGTCCGGCGGGATGATCGTCAAATCCGCCGGACGCGTCCCCCGTCACATCGTCGACACTCGGCTATTCGCCCAGCTCAACGCCGGCGAACGAGCGCTTGCCGCGGCGCAGCACCAGGTACCGCCCGTGCAGCAGATCGGCTGGCGAGACCTCAGCGTCCACCTCGGTCACCCGGTTGTTGTTCACGTAGGCGCCACCCTCGGCGATCACCCGGCGAGCCTCCTTGAGGCCGTTCACGAGCCCGGAGTCACGCAACAGGCCCGCCACATCCGGCAGCTCACCGGAGAGCCGCACCAACCCGGCCTCCGTCAGCGCCGCGCGGAGCGTCTCCGGTGCCAACTCCTCCAGCGAGCCGCGGCCGAAGAGCGCCTGGCTGGCGGCGATCGCCTGTCGGGTCTCGTCGGCACCGTGCACAAGGGTGGTCAACTCCTCGGCGAGCGCCCGCTGCGCCAGGCGGGCAGCCGGCCGTTCGGCGGTGGCCTTCGCCAACTCCTCCAGCTCATCGCGGGTACGGAAGCTGAAGTACCGCAGGTAGCGGTCGACCTCCTGGTCCTCCACGTTGAGCCAGAACTGGTAGAACGCGTACGGGCTGGTCATCGTCGGGTCGAGCCAGACCGCGCCGCCCTCGGTCTTGCCGAACTTCGTGCCATCGGACTTGGTGACCAGCGGCGTCGTGAACGCCTGCACCGGCCCCGCGCCTCGCCGGCGTACGTAGTCGACGCCCGCGGTGATGTTGCCCCACTGGTCGGACCCGCCGAACTGCAGCTGGCAGCCGTGTCGGCGGTGCAGCTCGAAGAAGTCGTTGGCCTGGAGCAGCTGGTAGCTGAACTCGGTGAAGCTGATGCCGGTCTCCAGCCGGGCCCGTACCACCTCCCGCGCGAGCATCTTGTTCACCGGGAAGTGCTTGCCCACGTCGCGCAGGAACTCGACGACCGACATCTCGCCGGTCCAGTCCAGGTTGTTGACGACCTGGGCCGCGTTCTCGCCGGTGTACGACACGAAGGGGGCCAGCTGGTCACGGATGCGCTCCACCCACCCGGCAATCACGTCGGGCGGGTTGAGCGTCCGCTCGGCGCTCTCCTTCGGGTCACCGATCTGCCCGGTCGCCCCGCCGACCAGCAGCAACGGGCGGTGGCCGGCGAGTTGCAGCCGGCGGGCCATGGTGACCTGCATCAGCGAGCCGACGTGCAGGCTCGCCGCGGTGGGGTCGAAGCCCACGTAGTACGTGGCGGACTTCCCACCGTCGAGCAGCTCGCGCAGCTCGTCGAGGCCGGTCGAGTCCTGTATCAGGCCACGCCAGAGCAGGTCGTCGGTCAGGGAGTCCCGCCGGGGCGGCGGGAGGCTACTGTCGGTCACGGTCACCGATTCTCCCCCATCGCCGGCGCCGACCCGTACCGGGTTTGCCGCAACCCGCCACGGTTAGGCTTGCGCCAAGTTGATCGAGGAGGGATTCGCCGTGGAGATTCCGGACGTGACGGGTGGTCTCGTCGCCCTGCTCGGCCTGACGTTCAAGGAGGCGTCCCCCGACCGGGTCGTCATCAGCTGGCAGGTTCGACCGGAGCTGCACCAGCCGTACGGCATCCTGCACGGCGGGGTGTACTGCTCGGTCGTGGAGACCGCGGCGAGCGTGGGTGGCGGCCTCTGGCTGGCCGACCGGGGCACCGTGGTCGGGGTGTCGAACCAGACCGACTTCCTGCGGGCCGTCCGCGACGGGGAACTGACCGCCGTCGGCACTCCGGTGCACCGGGGCCGCAGCCAGCAGCTGTGGCAGGTGGAGATCACCGACGCCGACGAACGCCTGGTCGCCCGTGGTCAGGTGCGGCTGCAGAACCTCTCACGCGACTGAGCTACGGCCCTCCGGTCGGGCTCAGCTCCGGGCCTCGTCCAACACCGGCTCCGGGGTCTGCTCGGCGTCGCTGTCGCTGTCTTCGGGTACGCGGCTGAGCCGTACCTCGGTGATCGCCCGGTGGTCGATGCCGGCCACCACCAGCACCCAACCGTCCAGCGTGACGTCCTCCCCGGCGACGGTGGGAATGTGCCCGAGCCGGGCCAGCACCAGCCCGGCGACTGTGGTGTAGTCACCGGCCGGGCGCGACGGCAGCTCCACGCCGATGTCCGGGAGGTCGTGCACCGGGAAGGTGCCGGGCAGCAGGAGCGCACCGTCGGGGTCGCGGCGCACCGAGCGCACATCCCGGTCGGTCTCGTCGTAGATCTCGCCGACGATCTCCTCCAGGATGTCCTCCAGCGTCACGATGCCGTCAACGGCGCCGCGCTCGTCCACGACCAGCGCGATGTGCTGACGCTCGGCCTTGAACTGGCGCAGCGCCTCCACCACCGGTAGCGAGTCGGGCAGCAGCATCGGCGGTCGGGCGATCTCGTCGACCGGGCGGTCGTCGGGCACACCCACCAGGTCACGCAGGTGGATCACTCCGGCCGTGTCGTCCAGGCCGCCGTGGCGCACGACCGGAGCCCGGGAGTGCCCGGTGGCGGCCAGCACGAGCCGCGCGGCCTCCGCGGTGGTCCCGCTGTCGAGCGTGAAGACCTGCAACCGGGGTACGAGGACAGCCCGCAACCGCCGGTCGGCGATCTCCACGGCGCCCGCGATGATGGTGCGCTGCTCCTTGGTGAAGCCATGGTTGCCGGCGACGATGTCCCGCAGTTCGTCCGGGCCGATCTCCTCCGGCTCGTGCTTGGGGTTGAGCCCGACCAGGCGGACCACCAGGTCACTGGTGGCGCCGAGGGCCCAGACGGCGGGGCGGGTGAAGGAGGCCAGCAGGTCGAGTGGGCGGGCCACCAGCAGCGCCCACCGCTCGGCGGACTGCATGGCGATCCGCTTGGGCGCCAGCTCGCCGAAGACCAGGGTGACGAAGGTCAGCACGAGGGTGACCGCCACGATCGCCACCGTCTCGGCGGCACCGCCGAACACCCCGAGCAGCGGCACCAGGGGCTTGGCCAGCGAGACCGCCGCGGCCGCGGACGCCAGGAAACCGGCGAGGGTGATGCCGATCTGGATGGTGGCGAGGAAGCGGTTCGGGTCCTTGGCGAGCCGGGCCAGCACCCGCCCTGCGCGGCTGGTGCGCTCCAACCGCTGGATCTGGCTGTCCCGCAGTGACACCAACGCCATCTCGCTGCCGGCGAAGAGCGCGTTGATCACGACCAGGATTCCGACCAGGGCCAGTTGGCTCCCGTAGCTCTGCACGCCCGGTTCGCTCCCTCTCCGGTGGTGGCACCGGCCGGTACGCGCGGCGCCCCGCCGGTCGGTGAGCCCGCCCGGCGTAGGCGTGTCTTTGCCCCGTCCCGCGCCGGCCGAATCCTGCCGCAGCGAGGGTACGCCGAATCGGTGCCACCCGGGACGCCGGTGACGCCGCTGCCCGGCCGGGCGTCGGTGACGCTAGGCCAATCGGGCGGCGGTGACGCTAGGCCGGGCCGGGGGTCGGTGAGGTCGGCAGGTCGAGGACGTACGAGTCGCCCTCCGGGCGGAATCCGAGCCGGTGGTAGTAGGGGGCGACCATCCGGGGCGGGCTGACCACCCGGTGGAAGCCCCGTTCGGTGAACAGGTGGCTGCGCCGGTAGACGAACTCACCAGGGGTGAAGTCGCGGAACTTCGGGGTCACGTAGTCCAGGTCGATCTGGGCGACGCCGCGCGCCTCGGCGTGCGACAGCACCACCCCGACCACCTCGTCGGCCGTCACCACCAGGAACGCGGAGCACCCCGCCGCACTCGGATCCCAGTGGAAGCCGGGGTTGAACCGGGCGATGTCGGCAGCGTGCACCCGCAGCGTGTGCGCGAGGAACTGGTCGCCGACGCCGACCTCCACCACCTGGTAGGTCTTCTCGTCGTGCCGGGTGGCGAGCATGCCGCGCAGATACCAGATGTTGATCACCGCGAGCACGACGTTGAGCCCGACGCCGGGCCAGACCTCGATCGCGGCGTTGTAGCCGATCAGCACGAAGCAGCCGACGAGGTTGAGCGCCCGCAACCGCAGGATGCGCGACTGCAGCAGCGACCAGACCAGCACCGCGGAGCCGGCCCAGCCGACGAGATCCAACCAGTTCACGCCGCGAGACTAGTGCCCGCCCAGGTCAGGGCCGTCGGCGGGCAGCTCCAGCAGCCACTCCTCGACGTCTTCGCCGCGGCCGTTCGCGTACCCCGAGTCTTCACCGACCACCGCGAACCCGCACTTGCGGAGCACCGCGAGGGAGGCGGCGTTGTCCTTTGCGGCGCGGGCGTGCACCGGCCGGGGCAGCTCGCGCAGCAGGGCGGCCAGGGCCGCCGTGGCGTAGCCCCGACCCCAGCGCGCCGGGTCGATCCAGTAGCTGACCTCGGTCTGCCCCTCGGCCGGCCAGGCGCTCACGTAGCCGACCACCTCGCCGTCGACCTCGGCGGTGCGGACCAGGTTCGCCGGGTTGGTGAGCACCCGGGCCCAGTGTGCGGCGAACTCCCGACGGTCGGACGGGTCCTTGGGGCCGAACGCGGCCATCCGGTTGGCCTCCGGGTCCTGTTGGTGCAGGAAGAACTCGACGAGATCGTCTTCCTGGACCGGGCGGAGCCGCACTTCGGAAGTCATCGGCCGAGGGTACGCAGTGGCTGCGACAGTGCGGGACCTCTGGCCCGCCGACCGTACCGTCCGGCCCTGCCGACAGCCCTCGACATATTGGTACCAACAGATGGAGAGGTCCGTGCGGTAAACGAAGGTGGGAGGCCGGAGCCATGCCCAAGTACGTCTACGACTTCATCGAGGGTGACCGGGGCAGGGCCGACCTGCTGGGCGGCAAGGGCGCGAACCTGAGCGAGATGACACGGCTGGGGTTGCCGGTGCCGCCGGGGTTCACGATCAGCACCGACGCCTGCCGGGCGTACCTGGCGACTGGCGCACCGCCGGACGGGCTTTTCGCCGAGGTCAACGCGCACCTTCGGGATGTGGAGGCGCGACTGGACCGGCGACTCGGCGACCCGCGCGACCCGCTGCTGCTGGCGGTCCGCTCCGGTGGCCGGTACTCGATGCCGGGGATGATGGACACGGTCCTGGACATCGGGCTCAACGACAGCACGGTCGGCGGGCTGGCAGCGCACAGCGGTGACGCCCGGTTCGCCTGGGACTCGTACCGACGGTTGATCCAGATGTTCGGTCGTACGGTGCACGGGCTGCCGGCGGAGGATTTCGAGCGGGAGTTGGAGGCGCTACGCGCGACGGCCGGCCCGGCCGGGCCGAACGCCGAGCAGTTGCGCGACCTGGTGGAGACGTACAAGAAGATCTTCGCCGCCCAGGTGGGGCACGAGTTTCCGCAGGCCCCGCACGAGCAGCTCTACCTGGCCATCCGGTCGGTGTTCGAGTCGTGGAACTCCCAGCGGGCACGGTTGTACCGCCACCAGGAGCACATCCCGGACGACCTGGGTACGGCGGTCAACATCATGGCGATGGTCTTCGGCAACCTCGGCCCGAACTCCGGCACCGGTGTGGCGTTCACCCGTGACCCGGCCAGCGGCGCGCCCGGCGTCTACGGCGACTACCTCGCCAACGCCCAGGGTGAGGACGTGGTGGCAGGCATCCGCAACACGGTCGGCCTGCCCGAGCTGGCGCGCATCGACCCGGTGAGTTACCGCCGGCTGCTCGAAATCATGGCGACGTTGGAGCGGCACTACCGGGACCTGTGCGACATCGAGTTCACCATCGAGCGGGGGCGGCTCTGGATGCTGCAGACCCGGGTGGGCAAGCGGACGGCGGCGGCCGCGTTCGTGATCGCCGCGCAGCTGGTCGACGAGGGGCTGATCACGCTGGACGAGGCGCTGCACCGGGTCACCGGCGCTCAGCTGGCCCAGCTGATGTTCCCCGCGTTCGACCTGGCCGGTGCGCCGCGACCGCTCGCCGTCGGCCTCGGCGCCTCCCCCGGCGCCGCGGTGGGGCGCGTCGTCTTCGACTCCGCAGCCGCCGAGGCGGCCGACGGGCCGGTGATCCTGGTCCGCCGGGAGACCAACCCGGACGACCTACCCGGCATGATCGCCGCGGCCGGTGTGCTCACGTCGCGCGGCGGCAAGACCTCACACGCCGCCGTGGTGGCTCGGGGCATGGGGCGTACCTGCGTCTGCGGGGCGGACGCGCTGCGCATCGACGCCGAGCGCGGCGAATTCACCGTCGGCGACCGGGTCGTCCGGGCCGGTGAGGTGGTCTCGATCGACGGGATGACCGGAAAGGTCTACCCCGGCGAGTTGCCGGTTCGGCCCTCGCCGGTCGCCCGCTACCTCGCGGGTGAGCTGGCGCCAGAGGCCGACCCGCTGGTCGTGGCGGTGCACCGGCTACTCGGGCACGCCGACGCGGTGCGCCGGCTGGGCGTACGCGCCAATGCGGACTCCGGGGCGGACGCCCGGCTGGCCCGACGCCTCGGTGCCACCGGCATCGGGCTGTGCCGCACCGAGCACATGTTTCTCGGGGCGCGTCGGGAGCTGGTGGAGCGGCTGATCCTGGCCGAGGGCCCGGATGAGGTGACCGCGGCGCTGGACGCGTTGCTGCCGTTGCAGCGGGCCGACTTCGTGGAGATCCTGACCGCGATGGACGGGCTGCCGGTGACCATCCGCCTCATTGACCCGCCACTACACGAGTTCCTGCCACCGCTGCACGAGCTGACCGCGCGGGTGGCCCGCGCCGAGGCGCGCGGCGAGGATCCGGGCCGTGACGGCAGGCTGCTGCGGGCCGTACGCCGGATGCACGAGGCCAACCCGATGCTCGGGCTGCGCGGGGTGCGGCTCGGGCTGATGATACCGGGACTGTTCGCGATGCAGGTCAGGGCGATCGCCGAGGCCGCGGCGCAGCGGAGACGCGACGGCGGTGACCCGCGCCCGGAGATCATGGTGCCGTTGGTCGGCGATGTGCGGGAACTCCGCGCGGTGCGCGCCGAGATCGAACCGGTCCTCGCCGGGGTGCCGGACGCGCCGGAGATCCTCCTCGGCACGATGATCGAGGTGCCGAGGGCGGCGCTGACCGCCGGGGAGATCGCCGGCGCGGCGCACTTCTTCTCGTTCGGCACCAACGACCTGACCCAGACCGTGTGGGCGTTCTCCCGCGACGACGTGGAGGGCTCGTTCTTCGACGCCTACCTGGAGCGGGGGATCCTTGAGCTGTCTCCTTTCGAGCGCATCGATCCTGTCGGCGTGGGCCGCCTGGTCCGGCTGGCCGTCGCCGAGGGTCGGGCGGCCCAACCGAAACTCACCATCGGGGTGTGCGGCGAACACGGCGGAGACCCCGACTCGATCGCGTTCTTCGCGGACGCCGGCGTGGACTACGTCTCCTGCTCGCCGTATCGGGTGCCGATCGCCCGGTTGGCCGCCGGACGGGCCGCCGTCGACGCCACCACCGGCACGTCCGACTCCCGATAGGAGGCAGCGCCATGACCGCGATCCTCAACCCCACCGGCGCCGCACCGCTGAGCCCACCCCCGACCCGGCGGACGCCCGAGCCGGTGGCCGCGCCGGTCAGTGTGGGACCGGTGGGCCCGGTGCTGGAACTGCCGGGCACGCCGGAGTCCGCGCTGGTGCCGGTGGTCCGCGACGGCCGGGCGATCGGAGCGTACGTCCTCTCCGGCGGGCGGGTCCGGTACCGGCCGGTGACCGACCCGGACCGGCTGCTCGCCGCGGCGACCGGCGCGTTCGCGGTCGCCGTGCTCACCGCCGCCGTGGCGGTGGTGGGTCGGCGCAAGCCGCCGGCGATCGGCGCGGTGACGATGGGGCCGGGCGGCTGGGTCAGCCTGCGCGGCGTACGCACGCCGGCGCTGCGCCCGACGACACCGCGTCCCTGGTGGGCGCGGGCACTGCGAGCCCACCGGCTGGTCGTCGAACGCTGAGCGCGAAGCTGCCGGGGTCGGTCTGCGACCCCGGCAGGCGCTCAGCTCAGGCGACGACGGCCGCGACGGCCAGCGCGGCAGCCACCAGGGAACTCGCCACCGACAACACGCGACGCCACGGCACCTTCGCGTCGACAGTCGGCAGAGCACGCCACCGGGCCGCCGCCTGGGCGATCCCCACCGCGGACAGGCCGGCCCCGACCGGCCACAGCCAGGCCGGCACCACCGACCCTGAAGGCCGAGCGGTATGGCTCGACCTCCCAGCGGATACCGAAGTGGTCGGGTGTCGTCTCGGGCGGA
>NZ_JBSFBM010000288.1:0-8543 GCF_053592955.1 Micromonospora sp. NPDC002411
CCTACCAGCAGGGTCGCCACGCCAACGAGGCCCACGCCGGCCATCGCCGCCGTCGTCACGAGGAGGAAGTGTGAGGTGCGCGGGTCCAGGAGGGGCCGGTGAGGTGGGTCAACGAGCGGGCGACCAGGTCATCGCGGGCCGCCGGGGAGAGGCCCTCCAACCCGAAGCCCAGGTACACCGTGTCCCCGGTGACCACCACCGAGCCCTCCTCGAACGCCTGCTGGCTGCGCGACCAGTCGTTGGCGTTGCCACCGGACCCGGCCGGAGGCCCGGCCACCGTCCAGCCGCCCAGGTCGGCGGACTCGAACGAGGTCTCCGCCACCGTCGACCCGTCAACCACGACCCGGGCGTCGTCCAGGAAGACGCCGAGGCCCTGCGTGGCCCAGTCCGAGGCGTACGTGATCGACACCTCGACCTGCTTACCGGCGTACGCGGTCAGGTCGACCACGAACTCCTTCCAACCGCTCGACGTCCCGGTCGCCGCGTTCCAGCTTCCGGTGCTACCGGTGGGGGAGCAGCCCGCGCCCTGGTAGTGGGCGAGGAACGGGTGCAACTGGCCCCAACCGGAGGCGCAGCTCTCCCCGGTGACCGTGCTGGTCTTGCCGTTGACGTCCGGCAGTGTCGTCCAGTTGTCGCTGCCCACCTCGTGGGCCTCGACGAAGAGGAAGTCCCAGTTCTGCTCGATCTCGTACGAGGTGAAGAAGCGCAGCTCTCCGTTGGTCGCCCCGCTGAGGTCCACCGTGCGGGTGAGCCGCTTGTACGATTCGTCGGCCTGCCCGCTGTGCAGGTACCACTCACCCGTACGCGGGTCGAACGGCGCGCCACCCGGTCGGGTCCAGCCCACCGGTGCGGAGCTGGCGAACTGCGGGAACTCGTCCGGCGGCAGGAAACTCGACGTGGTCAGGAACGACGCGGTGTGCCCCTGGTTCTCCGCCGAACCGGCCGCGTTGAGCTGCCCGTTGAAGCCGGTGAACGCGCCGTCGCGGCCGGCGACCGGGAACGGCTCTCCCTCCGGCGCGGTGCCGCCGTCGCTGACGTAGGTGTGCGCCCCCAACCAGTACTGCTGGAAGTCGTTCAGCAGCGGCAGGCAGGTGAGGTCGTCGGCGTTGGTGCACTCCGGCGGCGCGTCCGGGTGGTAGACGTACGAACCGTTGGCGCCCTGGGCGAACAACGCGTACTGGCCGCTGACCAGGAGCTTGCCACCCTCGTTCAGGTAGTCCCGGACGGCCAGTTCGGTGTCCAGCGCCGCCTTGGCCGTGGTGCCGGCGACCTGGCCGGGCGAACGCATGATCACGTCGTCGCCGGTCTCCCACACCACGGCCTTGTAGTGCGACAGCACCCCGAGCGGGTGCGGCGCCTTACGGCCCATCACGTCGAAGTCGTACACGTCGCTGCTGCGCCCGGCGGCGCTCAACGATGCCGCGACCTCGTCGGCGTACTTCGCGGAGGTGCCGGTCTGCGCCGGGCTGAGACCGGTGACGTCCTCAGCAGCGAGAACCAGCACGTCACCGCCGATGTCGCTGTGCACCCGGTAGGTGAAGTGAACGCTTGCGACCACCCCGGACCGGGGTTTGTTGCCGGTGAACCAGACCTCCACCCGGTCTCCCGGTTTCGTGCCGCCGACCGTCCCGCGTAGCTCCGCGTAGTAGTCGTCGTGCGTGCCGCCGTACCGCTCGCCGCCGCGCCACTCGCGGACCGCGACGGTCTTCGGTCGCCCGCCGTTGACCGTGTAGTGCATCTTCACGTTCTTGAGCGCCCGCCGGGTGATGGCGGCGACCTGCTGGGTGCGCCCGTACGAGGTGTCGAAGGCGTCCACCACGAAGTCCGGGGTGCTCCGGCCGACCACCGACACCGGCTCGTCCGGGTCCGCCGCCGACTTGGCCACGGCCAGCGCGAACGGCAGGTTCTTGCTCACCTCACCAGCGATCAACGTCTCGTCGTCGGGGAAGATGAAGCCACTGACGCAGTCCTCCGGGCGCCACTCGTCGTCCGGGTCGACCGCCGAGGCGGCCTCACAGGTGGACATCTCGGGGGTGAAGCCCAGCGTGCCGTACCGGACGGTGGCGTGGCTGTCGGTGTCACCGTTGGTCGTGTACAGCTCGGCGGAGATGTCCGGGTCGTAACCGGGCACCGCCGGGTGCGCGTCGTCCCCGGCCATCGCCTTGTAGATCTCGTCATCCGGGGTGGGAGTGCTCACCTGCCAGCCGAGGCCGTAGAGCAGCAGCTCGGCCGCCGAGTGATAGTTGACGAAGAACTCGAACCCGACTCGCTTGAAGAGCTGGTCCAGGGCCTTGGTCTCCGGCTCCGAGTTGGGGCCCGGGCCCCGGTAGGTCTCGCTGTTCGGCTCCGGTGACGAACCCTCGTTGTCGTACCCCCACTTGTAGCTGAAGTTGCGGTTGAGGTCCACACCGTCGCCGGAGGTGATCTGTCCGTCGCCGTTGTTGTCCCGCAGGTTCTTGCGCCACAGCCGGTTGCCCGAGGTGAAGGTGAAGTCGTAACCGTCCGGGTTGGCCACCGGCAGGAACCACAGCTCGGTCGTGTCCAGAAGTTTCGTGATCTCCTGGTCGGTGCCGTAGCTGTCCAGCACGTGGTGCATCAACCGGCGGGTCATCTCCGGCGTGATCCACTCGCGGGCGTGCTGCGCGCCGGCGTAGAGCACGGCGGGCCGCTTCCCGTCCGCGACGGTCCGCGCGTTCTTGGTGACCTTCACGGCGACGATCGGCTGACCCTGCTGGGTGCGGCCGATCGTCTCCACCTTGGTCAGCTTGGGATAACGGGCCGCGGTGGCGTTCAGCTCGTCGCGCAGACCGCCCGGCTCCCCATAGGGCCGGAACGCCGTCCAGCCCGCCGCCGCCTGCTCCCGCAGCGCCTGCGACGCGTCCTTGCCGCGCACCTTCTTCACCGACAACGGGACGCCCTGGTCGGTCAGCCGCTTCGCCTGCCGGCGACTGAGCACCGTCTCGACGGTCGTCGTGCCGGTCGAGTCCGTCTTCGCGTCGTGGCCGAGGTCGACCCCCGCCGCGCGTAGCTGGTCCCGCTGTTTCGCGTCGACCGTGCCGACGTAGACCTCCAGGCCGTCGCGGGCGCCCGGTTCGGACGGTGGCTTCGCGCTTGCCGGCGGGGTCAACGCCAGTGCGCCGAGCAGGGTGACCACGCTGGCGATCGCCAGTCGTCTCGGTCTCATCGCGCCTCCTTGGGTGAAGGACCTGTAGGCGCGAGCCTTCTGCTGGGGGGTGATCGATGTCAATAGGTCGAGAGGTGCGAGGTAGCTGGCCGTGTCGGTGTCGCTCCCTCGCGTGACGACCCGGGGCGGAAGGGGATCGGATTGAGGGTGCAGGCATGACCGGCGGGCCAAGAATGTGAATCAGGCATCGAGCGGTAGCGGTTCCGATACGCTCCGCTCCCATGGGGACAATCCATGCACCGGTCAGCCGTTCGGCGTTGCACGCCCGCCCGCGCGCCGGCGGGGTGCCCCAGTTCATGCGGAACCTGGCCGCCGGTACGGCGTGGCTGGTGGCCGGTGCCGCCTGCTTCGTTCTCAACCCGGCCCTGGCAACCGATTGGCACCGCGAGGCCACCATTGCCCTGAGTCTCCTCGCCATCCTCTTCGGCACCTGGGTCTTCTGGCGGCACGGGGGCACGCGGATCACGGCGGTGGGGATCTACAACCTCGCCTTCGCGGTCTTCGTCGGGTTCGGCGGCTTCTACCACAGCATCAAGAACGTGGCGACCGATCCCGGTATCCCGTTGTTCACCACCGTCGCCGTCTGCTTCTTCGGTCATGTGCTCACCTGGATGCTGTTCTGGGGTGATGGCGCGCCCTCCAGGGCCCGGTCTGACGCCGCCCGGGTGGACGCGGGCACCGCGGGGTGGGCGTTCACCTTCGGGCTGGTCCTCCTCGCCGTCGCCGTCATCGCCTCGCTGGTTGACGCCGAGACCGAGTTCACGGCGAAGCCGGTCGGCTTCGTCGGCGTCGTGTTACTGGCGGCGGGCCTGCTGCGTGGCCCACTCGGTCGGTGGAAGGTGCTGTGCGGATCGGTGTGTGCCGTCGCCTTCACCGTCTATTTCTTCTATCTGTTCAACGGATTCGGCCGCATCGTCCTCGGGTCCCTCGCCCTCGCCCTGCTCGTCGTCCTGGCTCACGGCGACCGGCGGCGTTACACCAAGGGGATCGTGATCCTCGGTGGAATTCCGGCCCTGTCGTTTCTCGCCGCGCTGCGCGCCGGCGGGGCAGCCTCGGACGTGGACAGCGACGGCTTCGGATCGGCCGTCAGTCCGATGTCCGCGTTCGCCGAACTCTGGCAGATGAACACCATCGGTCTGCTGCCCCGGGGATGGGGCGAGACCTTCTTCGCCGCCGCGGTCGCCCTGGTGCCCCGCGCGTTCTGGCCCGACAAACCAGTCGGCTTCGGTTATGAGCTGGTGCCTTACCTCGCGCCCGGACTGGCCGGCACCGGCCATTCCGTGGCGGCCCTCTGGTATGGCGAGTGGCTGTTCAATTTCGGTGTCGTCGGCATGGCGGTGATGATTCCGGTGACCGGTTTCGCCGTGTCCGCCATCGACCGGTTCCTGGCTCGTGCATCGGCGCGGCCGCTGACCACGCCCACGGCGCTCGGCCGGTACGTCGGCGGAGTTCTTCTCGCCGTCGGTCTCTTCGATCTGGTCTGGGTGGGTGGGTTCACCTACATGACCCGTACCGGGCCCCGGTTGGTGGTTCTGGCCATGTTGGTAATCGCGACGGCGTGGCTTGCCCGTCGTCCGACCGAGCCGGAATCGATGTTTAAGACGACCGCCCGCGCCCGTCGGTGATGCGCCAACATTGACCGCCCGGCCAAGTAACTGATCGTACGGCAACTCGTTGTTTCATTGCGCCAGCGCTTGCCGTAATGAGCATTGCTAACCAGGGGGAGTAATTGTGTCAGGCCGCCTTTTCACGTCCGAGTCAGTCACCGAGGGGCATCCTGACAAGGTTGCTGACCAGATCAGCGACGGCATCCTGGACGCGTTGCTCACCATCGACCCTCGTAGCCGGGTCGCCGTGGAAACTCTCCTCACCACCGGCCAGGTGCACGTTGCCGGCGAAGTGGCGACGACGGCGCAGGTGGACATCCCGGAGATCGTTCGCCGGCTGATCGTCGACATCGGATACGACTCGTCGGCCAAAGGATTCGACGGCGCCTCCTGTGGTGTGAGCGTCTCCATCGGTAAACAGTCTCCGGACATCGCTCAGGGTGTCGACAGCGCGATCGAGGTGCGGTCTGGCTCGTCCAGCGCGTTGGACACCCAGGGTGCCGGTGACCAGGGCATGATGTTCGGCTTCGCCTGCTCGGAAACTCCCGAGTTGATGCCTCTGCCGATCGCGCTCGCGCATCGACTGGCGCGCCGACTCGCTGCCGTACGCAAGAACGGCGCCATTCCCTATCTTCGTCCCGACGGCAAGACGCAGGTCACCGTCGAGTACGAGGGAATGCGTCCGGTCCGTCTGCACACGGTGGTCGTGTCCACCCAGCACGCCCCGAACATCGCGTTGGATTCGCTGCTCACGCCGGACATCCGTGAACAGGTCATCGCCCCGGAACTCGAAGGCCTGGACCTGGACACGGACGGATACCGGCTGCTGGTCAACCCGACCGGACGATTCGAAGTCGGTGGACCGATGGGCGATGCCGGTCTGACGGGACGGAAGATCATCGTCGACACCTACGGCGGTTACGCCCGTCACGGCGGTGGCGCGTTCTCCGGGAAAGACCCGTCCAAGGTGGACCGTTCCGCGGCCTATGCCATGCGATGGGTGGCCAAGAACGTCGTGGCCGCGGGTCTGGCCGAGCGCTGTGAGGTACAGGTCGCCTATGCCATCGGCAAGGCGCACCCCGTCAGCCTCTCCGTGGAGACCTTCGGCACGGAGAACGTGCCCGTGTCGACGATCAGCAGGAGCATCACCGAGGTCTTCGACCTGCGGCCGGCAGCCATCGTTCGTGACCTGGACCTGCTCCGCCCGATCTATCGGCAGACCGCGGCGTACGGACACTTCGGCCGTGAGCTGACGGACTTCACCTGGGAAAGTGCCGGCCGTGCGATCGCCCTCAAGTCCAGTGCCCTCTGAGCACGACTACCGGGTGCTGGCTACTTCGGCGTACTTCGAACCGGGTTATCGTGCCGGCGGTCCGGTGCGATCCATGGTCTGCATGGTTGACGGGGTGCCGTCGGACGTGCGCCTGACGCTGGTCACCAATGACCGTGATCTCGGTTGCCGGACGCCATATCCGGGACTGTCCGGACGGTGGACGACCCGGTCCCGGTCCCGGGTCTTCTATCTGAACCGCCGTAGCCCGCGGCACTGGTGGCGCATCTGGCGCGCTCAGCGGTCGGCCGGCCCGTTCGACCTGCTCTACGTCAACAGCGTCTGGCAGCCGACCTTCTCGTTGCTGCCGGTGCTGGCGACCATCCTGGGGCTGGTTTCCGCGAAGCGGATCCTCATCGCGCCGCGCGGAGAGTTCTCGCCGGGGGCGCTCGGTATCCGGTCGCACAAGAAGCGGCTGTTCCTGGCCCTCTGGCGTCGGCTCCTGGGCCGGCGGGATGTCCTCTGGCATGCGACGAACGATCGCGAGGCGGCGCACATCCGCGCCCTCGTTCCCGGAGCGCGGATCGTGCTACGGGAGAACCAGACGCTGCTGCCGGTGGACCCCGCACCGCCGGTGGAGCACGACGACGATCGCCTGCGACTCGTCTTCCTCAGCCGCATCACGCCGATGAAGAACCTCGACGTGGTGCTGCGGGCCCTGACGACGGTCAGCCGCCCGCTGAGTCTCGACATCCACGGGCCGGTGGACGACCCGTCGTACTGGCGGGAGTGTCAACGGCTGTGCGACGAGCTACCTGCCACCGTGACGGTCCGGTACCGCGGTCCGGTGCCTCCGGCCGAGGTCCGCGCCACCTTCACGCGCTACGACGCCTTCGTGCTGCCGACCCGCGGGGAGAACTTCGGGCACGTCATCGCCGAGAGCCTGTCCGCCTCGTGCCCGGTGGTCTGCTCGGCGGAGACACCCTGGACCGACGTCCTCGAAGGCGGCGGCGGTGTCGTCCTCCCGGCGCTCTCCCCCGCGGAGTTGAGCCGGGTCATCGAGCGTATGGCAGCCGACGGCGTCGCCGAGCGTCACGCGAGGCGGGCCGCGGCCGGCGAGGCCTACCGCGCCTGGCGGGCCCGGCAGGCCACGCACAGTGTGGTCGATCTCGTCCGCACTGACACGTTCACCGACGTGACCGGTCCGCCGCCGCAGGGGCGCGCTGGCCGCGTACCGAGCGGCACGACCGCCGTCCGGGAGAGGAGCTGACGCATCGTGGCGGAGGTCCTCTTCATCGTGGAGGTGCCCACTCCATACCGGAATCCGGTGCTCGACCACCTGCACGTCGCGGGTCTCGATATGCACGCTCTCTATCACCGGGGCGACGCGGATCGTGGCTGGGGCGCGGCCGTGCCGGCTCATCCGCACGAGGTGGTTGATGGCGGGACGGTGTCGAGGTGCGTGGCCCTGGTGCGCGCCGCGCTCCGCCCCGACCTGAAGGTCGTCTGCTGTTTCGGCTACGCCCGGCTCGCGAACGTCCTCGCCGTGCTCACCGCCCGGCTGCGCGGCGCCCAGGTGGTGCTCCGGTCCGACAGCAACTGGCTCGACGAGCGCCGACGGCCGGCAGTGCGGCGATGGGGAAAGCGGCTGCTGCTGCGGGCGATCCTCGGGCGGCGGGCCCGGGTGTGGACGGTGGGAGCGCAGAACGACAGGTACTGGGCGGAGTACGGCTTCGGCAACCGACACCTGATCCCGTTCGGTCTGCCCAGGCCGCCCGTCGCGAGCCCGGAGCAGGCTGCGGCGCTGCGGACCCGACACGCCCTCGGCGACGGGCTCGTCATCCTGTTCGTGGGGCGACTCGCGCCGGCCAAGGGACTGGACACGCTGCTGTCCGCTTTCGCGGCGTTCGCCGATCCCGCTGCGCGGCTGGTGATCGTGGGGCAGGGGCCGCAACGGTCCCTGGTCGACCGCGCGGCTGCCGCCGATCCGCGTATCCGTGTCCTGGGCGCGCTGCCGCAGGACGAGCTCGGTCCCGTCTTCGCGGCGGCCGACCTCTTCGTCCTGCCGTCGCGCTACGAGCCGTGGGGTCTCGTTGTCGCGGAGGCGCAGGCCAACGGCGTGCGGGTCGCTGTTAGCGACGCCGTCGGATGTCATGCCGATCGCGTCACCACTGACAACGGTTGGGTGTTCCCAACAGACGATGCCGACCGCCTCGCGGAGGTGTTCGTCGAGGCACGCGACCTGAGCAGCCTGCGCCGGCTCCGCGTACCGGCGACCCCGGCCTTCAATGCCGGCCCCGCCATGGCCGCTGAACTCGTGGCGATGGGTGCCCGGGTGACATCGAGAAGGGCACGTCCGGTGCCGGAATACGAGAACGAAAGGTGTTGAGTGCGATGAGACGTCCGTCGGTGATGGACAGGGTTCGCGCGCGTGTCCCCGGCGTACCACGGAGCGGGCGGGAGGTGCTCACCTCGCTGCAGG
>NZ_JBSFBM010000289.1:0-8517 GCF_053592955.1 Micromonospora sp. NPDC002411
CGGGAAGGTCGCCCAACCCAGCAGGTCGTCGCTCAGTTCGCCGAGGTAGATGTTGAGCGTGTTCTTGCCGCCGACCCGCAGTGAGGACTTCATCGACCGCTCCGCCGACGAGCCGTAGACGATCGGGTACCACGACGGGTTCGTCACCCGGTTGATCGAGTCGAGTCGGAAGGCGAACGCGGTGGCCGCACCGCCGGTCGCGCCGGCGTAGGCCTGGTTGAGCACGCTGATCTGCGAGGTGATCATCGAGTCGGGGATGTTGCCGCCGGCCCGGGTGCTGTTCTCCTGGATTACGTGCACCACCACCGGGACGGTGACGGTGGCCAGGGCCGTCGCGCCGGCGCCGGTGCGGAAGTTGGCGCGCTCGCGCTGCGCCGCCGTCAGGTCGGCTTCCCGCTCACGGACCTGCTGCGCGGTCAACTCGTTCGGGTCGTGCTTGGCCGCCGCGCCGGGCTTGATTCGGGCGTTGGCGTGGCCGTCGGCCGGCTCCGCGCAGGCGTCGGGCACGGCGGAGAATGCCGAAGCGGCAGGAACGACACCCACCGCGGCGGTGCTGAGTAGCAGCGCGAGGGTCGTCGATGCGACACCGGCGGCACGCCGGGTCAGCAGGTTGGGACGGGGTCCCATGGGCCCACCTCTTTCTGGCGGCGCGGCAGGGGGTGTGTCACGCCGTGGCTGGCAACGTGTGGCAGACGTTACATTCCATCGACGTATTTGAGAACGAGCATATGTTGCCGTCCGGAAACTTTTTCCTGGGTGTGTGGGGGTGGCGAGCTCGCCGGGGGTACCTGGGTGCACCGGCTCGACCACTCGGGTACAGTGGTGCCGCTTGCGGGTGTAGTTCAATGGCAGAACATCAGCTTCCCAAGCTGACAGTGCGGGTTCGATTCCCGTCACCCGCTCCACCGCGAAGGCCCTGGCCAGGACGTGAGTCCCGGTCAGGGCCTTCGATGTTCCGCCGGCAATGAACACCTGACGGGCCATCCACGGGCCACCAGCCACGCTTCCTCCCCATGCCCCTGGGCTTGCCGATGCGCCAGCCGCCCGCTTACCGGCCTTCTTCCGCTCGACCTTCACCGCGGTATGAGGGCGGCTCGGGATGGAGCGTGGATGACCGAGCGGCGACGGCCACTGTGGGGACATGCGATCTGGCGAGCCGAGCGCCAGGCTGAGTCCGATGGGCCATTCACGGGCCGGTAGCCAGAGGGTCGAGCGGACCCCGTGCCGATGGCCCACGACGAGATCCGGGCGGCCCGGCCGCGGAGGCCGGACCGCCCGGGTGCGCCGGAACGGCGCCGAGGAGGATCAACAGGACTGGATCCAGCGTGACCTGACGCCCGCGTCGAGCGTCACCTCATCACCCGTAGCTACGGTGACCCAGTCGGTGTGGCCGTAGTTGGCGCCACCGGTCTCGTTCCAGTAGTAGATCAGGTCCGAGTCGATCGAGTCGATGAAGTCGTGCGGGTCGTGCACGTGAAACTGCACCCGGTAGGTGCCCGGGCGGACGTACGCCGTGAAGGTGCCGTCGGGGTTGATGGTGGTCAGCCCGCCGGAGCCGGACCCGCCGGGTTGCGTCGCCACGTCGATGCGGGAGATCCCTTCGTAGCCGACCGGGGCGCCCACCTCGCACGTGTCCCATACGCGGTTGTTGTTGCCGTCCACCCAGACGGTGCCGCGGACGATCGCCCCCTGCTCGACCGTGACGGTGTGCCGAGCCGTGTTGTTCTCCAGGGTCGTCTCCGGCGACGTCGTCGCCGCGGTCGCCTCCATCGTCACGACATCGCCGACGGTGGTGGAGGTGAGGATCCCGCCGTAGTACAGCTGCTCGCTCGTCTCGCCCGGCCGCAGCGGGCTGTGGATGCAGCGCCAGCCAGTCCGGCCGTCGGCGACGCTGTCGCCGAACGCGCAGTCCCACCCCTCGCTCCACGTCTCCGAGCCCTGCATCCCGGCGGGCACCGGGATGGTGACGGTCACCTCGCCCGAGGGGGAGTTCCCGGAGTTCCGGAGAGACGTGGAAACATTTACATACTCATTCGGGAGGAGCTGCTGGCTGGTTGCGGCGGGCACAAACTCGAGGTCCATCGTGCTGGGGATGTAGCGCACGCTCGCCTGGCCGATGTTGTTGGCGGTCGACGACTCCGTACCGGTCTTCGCCGTGGCGGTGACGGTCACTGCGTCTCCGGCGGTGCCGGGCGGGAGCCCGAACGGCAGGTTCAGCGTGTCGGCGATCTCCCCGGCGGCCAGGGGGGCGTGTGCGCAGGTCGCGGTGCCCTGCAGATCACAGCTCCAGCTCGGCGGGATCACGAACCCGTCGGAGGAGAACCAGGCACCCGCCGGCAGCGTGAACGCCACGGTCACGTCCTGGCTGGCCTTCGTACCGGAGTTGCGTACGTCGAGGGTCAGGGTCGACCAGCCACCGCTGGCCGGCACCTCGACGGTGTCGACGGAGGCGGCGACCACGAGGTCCGCCCGGGAGGGGGCGGCGCCCGCCGGGCCAGCGGGCAGCAGGCCGGTGGCGAGCCCGGCCAGTGCGCCTACCAGGAGACTGCTACGGAGCAGGTGCTGGCGGGTGGAGCGGAATTGAACGGACATCAGGTCCTAACGTCGGAGGGCATCGACCGGGCCAACGGCCCCGTCCTCGGGATCGTCGGCGTCTGTCCGATAGAGCGCCAAGATCGTGACCATCGTTACGGCGGCGCCAGCAGGCTCCCCGAATAGCGATGGGCTCACCTGGCAGTCCGCCACAACGGCGGAGAGCGCTGTCTCGGTGGCGGAGGGAGGTTCGTCGTGGTCCATCCAGGTCGTCCGGACCGCGATCGTCGTGCCTCGGAAGAGCAATCAATGAATCCGTACGCCTTCGGGGGTGGTCCCGCCGGATGGGTCGACCGGCGGACCTCGGCAACGCGGGCGGCTCTCACGTACGTGGCAAGATCTGCCAAGTGCAGGTCGGGTTACTTGGTCCATTCGAGGTTCGCACGGACGACGGCATCGTCACCGACGTGCCAGGTGCGCGGCTACGCGGGCTGTTGGCCGCTCTCGCGCTCAGCCCGGGTCACGTGGTCCCGAAGGCGACCCTCGTGGACTGGATCTGGGCTGAGAACCCACCCACCGATGCGGCGAACGCCCTGCACCGCCTGGTGTCCCGGCTGAGGAAACTGCTGCCGGACGGTGCGATCGAGGGGCAGACCGACGGCTACCAGTTGACTGTGGCACCCGATTCCGTCGACGCCGTACGGTTCGAGCGCCTCGTCGGTCAGGCGCGCGACGACGAGGGTCCGCAGCGGGTCCGGCGGCTCCGCGAGGCCCTCTCCCTGTGGCGGGGCGCGGCCATGCAGGACGTCGGTGTGACCGACAGCGCGGCGTTCGAGGCGGTGGTCACCCGGCTGGAGAGGCTGCGCCTGACCGCCGTGGAGGATCGCTTCGACGTGGAAATCAGCCTCGGTCACGGTCCGGAGCTGGTCGAGGAGTTGACCGACCTGGTGGCCGCGCACCCGGTACGGGAACGCCTCGTCATGTTGTTGATGCGTGCGCTCGCCGCGAGCGGTCGGGACAACGAGGCGCTCCTGGTTCACCAGCGCACGAGCGAGGCACTGGCCGACACGTTGGGCGTCGATCCCTCGCCGGAGCTTTCGGCGTTGCACGTCGCGTTGCTGCGGGGCGAGTTGGGGCGCCGGGAGGAGAACCGCAAGACCAACCTCCGGGCCGAGTTGAGCAGTTTCGTCGGCAAGGACGACGCCGTCGCCCAGGTGGGTGCGCTCGTCGCCGAACACCGGCTCACGACACTGATCGGACCGGGCGGCTCGGGGAAGACCCGGCTGGCCACGGAGACCGCGCGACTGATGCTCGGCGAGCTGCCGGACGGGGTCTGGCTGGTCGAGCTCGCCACGATCGGCGCGGACGGTGACGTGGTGCAGGCGACGCTCGCCGGGCTCGGACTCCGGGATGCTCTGCTCGGCGAGGCGCCGAGCATGGAGCTGATCGACCGGCTCGTCGCCGCGATCCGTGAGCGGGAGGCGCTGCTGATCCTGGACAACTGCGAGCACGTGATCGAGTCGGCGGCGGTGGTCGCCCATCGGCTTCTCGGAGAGTGTCGGCGGCTGCGGATCCTGGCGACGAGCAGGGAGCCGCTGGGCATCACCGGTGAGGCGTTGTGGCCGGTCGCGCCGCTGGCCCTGCCGGCCCTCGACGCCGACCCCGCTGAGATCGAATCCTCACCCGCGGTCCGGCTGCTGAGGGACCGGGCGGGCGCGGTGCGTAGGGATCTGGCGGTCGACGCCCACACGTCGTCGACGATGGCGCGGGTGTGTCGGGCGCTGGACGGCATGCCCCTGGCGATCGAACTGGCTGCGGCCCGGTTGCGCACCATGTCCATCGACCAGCTCGCCAGGCGACTGGACGACCGCTTCCGCCTGTTGACCGGCGGGAGCCGTACCGCGTTGCCCCGGCATCGAACCCTGCGCGCCGTGGTCGACTGGAGTTGGGAGCTGTTGACCGACACCGAACGGACGGTCCTGCGTCGGCTCTCGGTGTTCTCCGGCGGGGTCAGTCTGGAAGCTGCCGAACGGGTTTGCGCCGACGACGTGGTCGAGCGGGAGGAGATGCTCGAACTGCTCACCGCGCTCGCCGAGAAGTCACTGCTGATCGCCGAGGGCGACGACGCCCCGCGCTACCGGATGCTCGGCACGATCAAGGAGTACGCCGCGCAGCGGCTCGCCGAGGCGGGCGAATCGGATCTCGCGCGTCACGCGCACCTGGCCTACTTCACCGATCTCACCGAGACGGCGGAGCCGCACCTTCGCCGCGCCGACCAGGTGAGGTGGCTCGCCACCCTCGAACTCGAACATGACAACATCGTTTCCGCGATGCGCGGTGCGCTCGCCGCCGGCGAGGCGGACGCCGCGATGCGGTTGGCTGCGGGCGCTGGCTGGTACTGGTGGCTCGGCGGTCACCGGACCGAGGGCATGGAGCTGGTCACGGCGGCCACCGAGGCGCCCGGCGAGGTGAACGACGAGATCCGGGCCACCGTGTACGCACTCGTCGTGCTCTTCCTCAACTCCGGGCCGGGCGACGAGCGCCAGGCGGCGGAGTGGATCCACAAGGCGTACGAGGTCAGCCGTAGCAGTCGCGGCAGCCACCCGGGTGTGGCGCTCGTCGTACCGCTGGAACGCATGCTGCGGGATCCGGCCGCGATCCTGGCCGCGTGGGAGCCGCTACTCGACGACAAGGATCCCTGGGTACGCGCGCTGGCGCGGCTGCAACTCGGCAAGATGCGGATCCTTCTCGGCCAGCACGGGCCGGAGGTGGACGCGTACCTCGAGACGGCGCTCGCCGAGTTCCGGGCCCTCGGCGAGCGGTTCGGGATCTCGTTCGCCCTGACCGAGTTGTCGGAGTCGATCGCCGTGCGCGGCGAGTTCGCCCGTGCCTGCGGGTACTACGACGAGGCGATCGCGGCGATGACCGAGGTCGGCACCGTCGAGGACATCATCCGGATGCGCTCGCGACAGGCTCAGCTGTACTGGTTGTTGGGCGACGAGGAGTCCAGCGCGTCGACGCTGGCCGAGGCGCGGCGGTACGCGCGCCGGGTCACGTGGCCGGGGGCGCTGGCCGTGTTGGCGCTGTCGCAGGCGGAACTCGCCCGCTGGCGTGGCGACGCCGAGGAGGTGGCCCGGCAGATCGGTGTCGCGGCCGACCTGTTGCGCGACGAGGCCGACGAGGCGCACATCCGCGCGGTGACGCACGACCTGCTCGGGTACCTCACCGATGATCTCGACGAGGTCCGTCGGCACCGCTCCTCGGCCTGCGCGGCGGCGGCCGAGACGGGGCACGCGCCGACGATCGCGCAGGTGCTCGTCGGAGTCGCGGACCTCGCCCTCCGGCGTGACCAGTTCGACCAGGCCGCGCGGCTGCTCGCGGCGAGCACCGCCGTCCGCGGACGGCCGGATCGTTCGCACCCGGACGTGGACCGGATCGAGCAGACAGTGCGGCGCCGCCTCGGCGATGGGAAATTCGCAGAGGCGGCGCTGGAGGGCACTGGGACGAACTGGAGCGAGTTGGTCGCGGTCACGCTCGCTTCGTGAACGTGGACCGCGCCCACAGGTAGCCGACGAGCGCGATGGCGACGCACCAGACGAGCGCGGGGATCACGTCGCCGGCGGACGGCGTGCCGTTCAGGAACCCGCGCAGGGTCTCGATGATCGGTGTGAAGGGCTGGTATTCCGCGAACTCCCGGAGCCCCGGCCCCATCTTGTCCGCCGGCACGATCGCGCTGCTGAAGAACGGCAGCATGACCAGCGGTACGGAGGCCAGCCCGGCAGTTTCCGGCGACTTCGCCGACAGGCCCAGCGCGACGGTGAGCCAGCCTGCGGCGAAGCCGAGCAGCACGATGATGCCGATCGCGCCGAGCCAGCCGAGGAGGGTCGCCGACGGGCTGAATCCGAGCAGGAACGCCACTCCGACGAGGGCTGCGATGGCAACCAGGTTGGTCAGCACGCTGGCGACGACGTGACCGGTCAACACCGCGCCACGGGAGACGTGCATGACCTTGAACCGGTTGATGATGCCCTTCGTCATGTCGGAGTTCACCGCGGTCGCGGTGGCGCCCAACCCGTAGCAGACCGCCAGCAGCATCAGGCCGGGAGTCGCGTAGTCGATGTAGTCGACGCCGACGTTGAAGGCGTCGCCGAACATGTAAACGAACATCAACATGATCACGATCGGCATCAGCACTGCGTTGAACACCGAGGTCGGGTTGCGGGCGATGTGCTTGAAGTTGCGGCGCAACATGACGATCGAGTGGGACTTGGCGCTCATTTCGCGGATACCTCCTGGGTGCGGGTGCCCGTCAGGGCGAGGAAGACGTCATCGAGGTCCGGCGTCTGTACGGAGAAACCTTCGGCACTGATCGCGTACTCGTCGAGCCGGTCCAGCAGGGCCCGCAGCGAGGCCGTCCCGCCGTCGCTCGGCACCCGTAGGGCGAGTGCCTCGTCGTCCCGTGTGGAGTCGGTGAGCACGCGGGCGGCCGCGTCGAGTTCCGCGACGGTCGCGAACCGGAGCCGGACGTGTGTGCCGGGGATCAGGCGCTTGAGCTCTTCGGGCGTGCCCTGGGCGACCAGGCGACCCTGGTCGAGTACGGCGATCCGGTCGGCGAGCTGATCGGCCTCTTCGAGGTACTGCGTGGTGAGGAAGATCGTCACCCCGTCGGCCACCAGGTCGCGGATGATCGACCACATCGTGCGTCGGCTGCGCGGGTCCAGGCCCGTCGTCGGCTCGTCGAGGAAGATGATCCGCGGGTCGCCGACGAGGGTCATCGCCAGATCCAGCTTGCGGCGCATCCCCCCGGAGTAGGTCGACACCGGCTTCTGCGCCGACTCCGCCAGGTCGAACCGTTCCAGCAGCTCCGTGACGATCCGCTTGCCGTCCCTGGCCGGTACCGGGCTGAGATCCACCATCAGCTGGAGGTTCTCCCGACCGGTCAGCAACTCGTCCACCGCCGCGAACTGACCGGTGACTCCGATCGCCGCGCGGACGGCCTTGGCCTGGGTGGCGGCGTCATGTCCGGCGACGCGTACCGATCCACCGTCGGCTTTCACCAACGTGGTCAGCACGTTCACCGTGGTCGTCTTGCCGGCCCCGTTCGGGCCGAGTAGGGAGAAGATCGTGCCCGCCCGGACGTCCAGGTCGATGCCGTCGAGCACGACCTTGTCCTTGTAGGCCTTCCGCAGTCCGGAGACCGCAATCGCTGAACTCGTCATGCGGTCCACCATCGGCGGCCGGCCTGTCACCCCCCTGACGCGGCTCTGACACGACCACTGACACCGAGTTCCTGGCAGGCGACGACACCGCCCGGATCGACGGTGGTAGTTCCACCCGGGCCCCGACGCGGCTACTGTCCGGCTTGGAGGTGGTCCGTGTTCACCGAGGCCTTTCCGATCGTGACGACACCTGACCTGCCACGACTGATCGGGTTCTACCGCGACGTGGTCGGCTTCGAGCTGACCTACCGGTTCCCGGAGGACGGCGAACCGCAGTTCGTCGCGCTGCGTCTGGGCAACAGTGAGCTGGGCCTGGCCGCCGATCCGGAGGCCGGCGAACCGACGCACTCGCATCGGTGGGAGATGTGCGTCTACGCCGACGACTGCGACGACGCCGTGAACGTTCTGCGCTCAGGTGGTGCGACGGTCACCGAGGAGCCTGTCGACCAGCCGTGGGGTGAGCGGTCCGCCCGGGTCATGGATCCCGACGGCAACCGCATGCTGGTGCTGTCCCGCCTGCCCTAGGCAGGCAGAGATCTTGGACAGTTTCCGTTCAGCCTGAACGGACTGAGCCGTCCGGCCGGCGAACCGCTCTGGCTCGGCTCGCTCAAGTCCAACCTCGGCCACACCCAGGCCGCGGCCGGGGTCGGCGGCGTGATGAAGACGGTGCTCGTTCGGCTGGAACAGGAGCAGCAGCAGGTCCTCGGCGAGGCTCGCCTCCGCCCCGTACCCCATGTCTTGTCGCGTGGCCATCGGTCCTACCTTT
>NZ_JBSFBM010000290.1:0-8486 GCF_053592955.1 Micromonospora sp. NPDC002411
GGCCGGGTCGGCGCTGCCGCGCTGACAGGTGCGGCCGGGTCGGCGCTGCGGGCTTGAGATCACGCCGACCGGGTAGGCGCGCCGGGTGGGGCCGACGGGGCCCCTGCCGGGAGGGGCGTGCGGTGCGGCTGACGGGAGTGTCCCGGGAGTCCGGTTGGACCGGCCTGTCCGTGCAGACCACGCTCCCCAACCCGAGCACCCGGCCGGGCCTGCGCCTGCCGGGGCGGGTGACAGTCGCGGCCGGGCCAGAGGACGTGCTGGTCCGGCACATCCGGCTCGGTCTGGTCACCACAGTCGAGCCGGACGACCCGTCCGCCGCCCGACGACTCGTGCAGTTCCACCAGGTGCCGATCGCCGGTCGGTTCGTCGTGCCGGCCGGGCGGCGGAGAGCTGTCGACTTCGCCATGCCGTTGCCCTGGGAGACCCCGGTGACGACCTTCGGTGGGGTGCCGCTGCTGAGTCTGCGGATGGGTCTGCGGACCGAGGTGTCCGTCGACCCCGACCTCGACCAGGGGGCGATGGTGCCTGTCTTCGTGCACCCGCTACCCACCCAGCAGCACGTGTTCGCGGCGTTGGACACACTCGGTTTCTCGATCCGCCAGGCGGGGTTGCAGCAGGGTGAGCTGCCCGGGGTGGAGCAGACCCTGCCTCTGCACCAGCGGTGGGGTTTCTGGGTCGGCCCGCTCTACGCCGGCCCGATCACCGAGCTGGAGGTGATCTTCGTGACGAACTCGGCCGGCCTGGAGGCGATCCTCTGGATGGATCGCCGGCTGGCGCTGGCCGGCATCACCCACCAGAGCATCAGCAGGTTCCGGATCTGGCACGAGGACGCCGGCCGGCGGGACTGGGTCGCCACCGTGGACGGCTGGCTCCGCCAGGCGATCAACCGGCACGCCGCAGCTGCCGCCCACGCCGACTGGTCCGCGCAGATCGGCGGGTCCGCCCACGTCAGCCGGCACCCCGACGAGCCGATCCGCCCGGGCTTCGGGCTGGGCGGCACCGCTGGCGGTGCAGGCGTCGGTGGTGGCGGGTCCGGCGGCGGTGACGGCACCTGACAGCCCCGCCCCGCCCCCGCCCCCCGCCAACCCCGTCGATCATGGAGTTGTGGTGGGAGGAAAATCCTGCTTCACCCCCTTTGGGGGCACCACAAGTCCATGATCGACGCGAGGGTCAGCGCCAGCGCCGACGGGTCAGCCGGCGGTCGCGGTGGCCAGCTTGAGGCTGAAGGCCAGGAACAGGGCGGCCACGGCGGTGGTGCCGCCGGCGGCCAGGCGGCGACGTTGCCGGAACTGGGCGGCCAGGAAGGTGCCTGCGAAGATCAACGCGGTCAGGTAGAGCGCGCTGGTCACCTGTGCGATCAGGCCGAGGAGCAGGAACGACAGCGCCGGCCAGGCGTAGTCGGGGTCGACGAACTGGATGAAGAACGAGATGAAGAACAGGATCGCCTTCGGATTCAGCAGGCTGATCACCAGCGCCTTGCGGAACGGGCTGCGCATCGCCGCAGGCTCCGCGGCGTCGATGAGCCGCGGCGTGCTCGGGTCGTTGCGGTCGCGCCAGCGCCGCACGGCGCCGAGCAGCATGGTCACCCCGACATAACCGAGGTACGCGGCGCCGGCGTACTTGATCACCAGGAACAGCGGCGGGTACGCCTTGAGCAACGACGCCACCCCGGCAGCGGAGAGGAACATCAGCACCCCGTCGCCGACGAACACGCCACCGGCGGCCCGGTAGCCGACCGCGACGCCTCGTTTGGCCGCGGTGGAGAGCACGAAGAGTGAGTTCGGCCCGGGCAGCAGGATGATGGCCACGGTGCCCAGCACGTATGTCCAGATGTCGGTGATCCCCAGCACGCCCGCCATCATCACGCCACCGGTGCCGTGCGGCGAAGTCTTTCTCGCAGCCTGGCCTGTGCGTTCGGCCACTCGTCGACGGTCATCGCGTACTGGACGGTGTCCCGCCAGGAGCCGTCCGGGCGTTGCCGGTGCATCCGCAGGACGCCTTCCCGGGTCGCGCCGAGCCGTTCGATGGCCGCCTGGGAGCGGACGTTGCGGATGTCGGTGTGCCAGGCCACCCGCACCGCGCCCAGGTCGTCGAAGGCCCGGCCGAGCAGCAGCAGCTTCGCCTCGGTGTTGATCCCGGTACGCCACCAGGGCCGGCCGAGGAAGGTGTGCCCGATCGCCACCGCCCTCCGCTCCGGGTCGATGTCGTAGTAGGACGTGCTGCCGACCACCGCCCCGGTGGCCGCGCACCGCTGCACCCAGGCCACCCGCTCACCGCGGTGCTGTGCGGCCAGGGCGGTGCCGATCACCGCGGCGGTCCCATCGGGCGCGGTGGGTGCCGTCACGCTGAGGTGCCGCCACACCTCCGCGTCCTCGGTGGCGGCGTGCAGCTCCTCGGTGTGGGCCAGGTCCAGCGGCTCCAGCCGGACGTGTTCGCCGTGCAGCGACACCGGGTCGTGCCACTGCGTGCGGGCCGTACGCAGGAACGCCGGCAGCGGTGCGGTGACGCCGGCGTCCGGCTCGGGTTGTCCGGGGGTCAACCGCAGCGGCAGCACGCCGGCCCAGTGCGGCAGGTGCAGGTCGTCCTCGTCCTCGCGGACCCCACCGCTGCGGGACCGGACGGAGACCTCGCGCAGGGGTAGCGCCAGCACGGCCGTCTCGGCCAGCTCCCGTCGGCTGGGCGGACGGGTGTCGGTGCTGCGTCCCGAGCCGACCTTCTCCACCAGCGCGGTGAGCATGGCGAGCTTCTCCCGCTCGTCGGTGACCAGTCGCGCGGTGCCGTGCGCGACGACCGAGCGGTAGTTGGCGCTGTGGTGGAACTGGGACCGGGCGTAGACCAGCCCGTCGAGCAGTGTCACCGCGACGCAGACCGGCAGCCCGTCGCCCCGGGCGGCGAGCAGTGGCCGGCTTCCGGTGGAGCCGTGCAGGTAGAGGGTGTCGCCGATGCGTACGTGCAGGGTGGGCAGCACCCGTGGCTGGCCGTCGACGGTGAACCCGAGCGCGCAGTCGTACGCCTCGTCGAGCACGGCGTGGGCGGCGGCCTCGTCGTAGCTCATCTTGTCGCGGGAGCGGTGGGGTGTGGTCCGGGCGGTGGGTGGATACATGCGCGCGCCCCTTTGTTCTAGTACAATCTCCTGTTTGTGTCAGCACGCTATCAGCTCAGTGGTACGACGGCCGTCGAGATTTCGGCCGGCATCGAGTCGGGCATCCGTACCGGCGCGCTGTCTCCGGGGGCCCCGCTGCCACCGGTTCGGGCGCTCGCCGCCGACCTGGGTGTCAGCCCCGCCACCGTCGCCCGCGCCTACCAGGAGCTGCGCCAACGTGGCCTGCTCGTCACCGCCGGACGGCACGGCACCCGGGTCCGCCCCAACCCCCCGGTGGCCGCCCGCCGCTCCGCGCTACGCCCGCCCCCACTGCCCGGGGCCCGGGACCTGTCCCGGGGCGAACCTGACCGCCGGCTGCTCCCTCCACTCGGCCCGCACCTGGCGGCGCTCGCCGCCGACACCGGCCCGTCGGTCAGCTACTCCGACGCCGGAGTGCTGCCCGAGCTGGCCGAGGCCGCCCGCGCCCGACTGGACGCCGACGGCGTGCCCGCCGGGGAGCTGACCATCACCGGCGGCGCGCTGGACGGCATCGAGCGGCTGCTCGGCGCCCACCTGCGCCCCGGCGACGCGGTCGCGATGGAGGACCCGGGCTGGGCCAACCTGCTCGACCTGGTGGCCGCGCTGGGGCTGCGCCCGATCGGCGTACCCGTGGACGACGAGGGGCCGATGGTGGCCGGGGTGGCCGCCGCGCTCGCCGCCGGAGCGCGGGCGCTGGTGGTCACCAGTCGGGCCCAGAACCCGACCGGCTCGGCCATCTCCGCGGAGCGCGCCGAGGCGCTGCGCGCGCTGCTCGCCGGCCGGCGGGACCTGCTGCTGATCGAGGACGACCACGCCGCCGAGCTGGCCCGCGTACCCCTGCACCCGCTGGCGGGGGCGACGGCGAGCTGGGCCTTCCTGCGCTCGGTGAGCAAACCTTTCGGCCCGGACCTGCGGCTCGCGGTGCTGGTCGGCGACGAGACAACTGTGGCCCGGGTGGCCGGTCGGACGCGGGTCGGCGCCGGCTGGGTCTCCACGGTGCTGCAACGGCTGGTCCTCGCCCTCTGGAGCGACCCGGCCGTCGACGAGTTGGTGCGGCGGGCGGCGCAGAGCTACGAGCAGCGACGCGACGGGCTGCTGACCGCGCTGGCCGAGCACGGCCTGCGGGCGCACGGCCGCAGCGGCATCAACGTCTGGCTGCCGGTGGCGGACGAGACGAGCGCGGTCACCGCGTTGCGGGACGCCGGCTGGGCGGTGGCCCCCGGCGCCCTCTACCGGATCGCCGCCGCGCCCGCCGTGCGCGTCACGGTCAGTTCGCTGCACACCGACGACCTCGCCCCCCTCGCCGCCGCCCTGGCCCACGCCGCCAACCCCACCCCACCCCCGGGGTTCCCCACCTGACCGGCCGCGCTCCGCCACCGTGCGCCCGGTGTCGGCGGGACCGATGGTTCGCGCAGAAAGTACGAGGTTGCGAGGATTCGGGGTGAACGGGACGGGTATGCGGGCCGCCGGAGGTGGGGACCATGGCTTCTCCCGGAGCACGCAAGGGAATCTGGATCGTGGTGGCGCTGGTGATCATCATCATCGTCATCGTGTTGATCGCTATCGCTTCCGGTGGTGACGGCGGCGGAAACGGCTACTGACGCGGTGCGACCGGCGGGCGTACCCGGCACCGGGCATCGAACGGGTATATAACAGTCGGCATGGCCGAGCAGACCGGGAACGCCCCGGGCGCCCAGCGGTTCATCCCGCCCGACGCCGACACCATCGACGCCCTGCGGACCGCCGCCGGCGGCTGTCGGGGCTGCGAGCTGTACCGGGACGCCTCGCAGACGGTCTTCGGCCGAGGCGACGAGAGCGCCCGGGTGGTGCTGGTCGGCGAGCAGCCGGGCGACATGGAGGACCAGAAGGGGCTGCCCTTCGTGGGCCCCGCCGGTCGGCTGCTGCGTCGCGCCGTCGACGACGCCGGGCTGGACCCGCGTCACCTCTACCTGACGAACGCCGTGAAGCACTTCCGTTTCGAGCTGCGCGGCAAGCGGCGGATCCACCAGACCCCCGACCAGGTGCACATCACAGCCTGCCGACCCTGGCTGGTAGCCGAGTTCGCCCGGTTGCGCCCGGAGATCGTGGTGGTGCTCGGCGCGACCGCCGCCAAGGCGCTGCTCGGGCCGTCCTTCCGGGTCACCCGGCAGCGGGGCGAGTTGCTCCCCTGGCCCGCCTCGGCCCAGCACCCGGAGGACTTCCAACGGGTGCCGGTGGACAACGCCGGCGAGCGCGCCGACGCGCCGCAGGCTCGCCTGCTGGCCACCATCCACCCGTCCGCGGTGCTGCGCGCCGACGACCAGGACAAGGCGTACGAGGGTCTGGTCGCCGACCTCACCGTCGTCACCCGCGCCCTGCCCGAGTAGTCCGGCGCGAGGCTGCGGGGGCTCAGCCGTCCGTCGTGATCTTGCTGAACACGTCCTTTGCGGCGATCAGGCCGTCTCGGACCAGGTAGAGATCCACTCCGCGCAGCACGGTGCCGTCCTCCGCCTGCGGCCAGCTCCACTCGCACAGGACCCGGTCGCCGGCCGCCCGCACCGCACCGAGGGTCGGGCCGTTGCCGAGCTGGTCGGCGAAGGCGCGGCACACCGCGTCCCGCCCTCGCAGGGTTCGGGCCGGCCCGTCCCAGGCGCTCGGACTGTAGAGCACGTCCTCGGCAAGGCAGGCGGCCACCGTGGTCAGGTCGCCCCGATGCCACGCGTCGTTGAAGCGTTCGACCAACCGCGTCCCGGCATCGCCCATTGCGGCACCATAGGCGCGGTCCACGCCGGAAGCGACTCCGTTCCCGCCGCCGACGTGCTCGGCAGCGGCGGGCGAGCCGATACCTGCCGGAAACGGCACTGCGCGATCCACGAAACAGCCTCTCTGCAGACTCATGCGAGTCGATCTTGTAGGGGAGGCGCGATGAGCGGTCAGACACAGTCGACGGTGAGCCGGCGTGGGTTCCTGCGGGCGGTGGGAGTCAGTGGTGGTGCCGGTGCGATGCTCGCCACGATGGGCGCGATGGGCCTCGCTCCCAGCGCGGAAGCGGCGGTCACCCCGGCATTCCGGCCGCCGGAGCGGTCCGACTTCACGCTGACCGGGCGGCCGGGTGCCAGCGTGGTCATCCTCGGGGGCGGCATCGCCGGTCTCACCGCCGCCTACGAGTTGGGCAAGGCGGGTTACCGCTGCACGATTCTTGAGGCGCGGCACCGCGTCGGCGGGCGGAACCTGACCATCCGCGGCGGCGACGTCGAAACCGACCTCGATGGACGGACGCAACGTGCGGGCTTCTCCGACGGGGTCTACTTCAACGCCGGGCCGGGCCGGATCGCGCAGTGGATGGTGACCATGGACTACTGCCGGGAACTCGGAGTGCCCGTCGAGGTCTTCACCAACCAGAACGCCGACGCCTGGATCTACAACGAGTCCGCCGGTATGACCGAGCCGGTCCGGTACCGCACTGCCAAGGCCGACGTGTACGGCTACGTCTCGGAGCTGCTGGCGAAGGCCACCGACCAGGGCGCGTTGGACGCCCAGCTCACCGCCGAGGACCGGACCCGGCTCCTGGCGTTCCTGCAGAGCTTCGGTGCGATCGGCGGACGCACCAACGGATGGGCGTACACCGGGACCAGCCGTCGGGGCTTTGCCGCCTATCCGGGCGCGGGCAACGACGTGGGCAGCCCTCTCGGTGCGCCCCCGGCGCTCTCCGACGTCTTCGCCAGCAACGTCGGCCGGTACTTCTCCTTCGAGTTCGGCTACGACCAGGCCATGCTGATGTTTCAGCCGGTCGGCGGCATGGACCAGATCCCCCGGGCCCTGGCAAAGGCGGTGGGCACGCACCGGATCCGGCTCGACGCCGAGGTGACCGGGGTGACCGACCGGGGCGGCGCCGTCGAGGTGACCTATCGGCAGGGTTCCCGGCAGGCGCAGCTCACCGCCGACTACTGCGTGGCCACGCTGCCACCGCACCTGATGGCCCGCGTACCCCACAATCTCGGCACGGCGGTGACCGCCGCCCTGGCCGACTTCCCGGTCACCGCCGCCGGCAAGATCGGTCTGGAGTACCGCAGCCGCTGGTGGGAGACCGACCAGCGGATCTACGGCGGCATCACCGAGACCGACCTGGACCTGTCGCACATCTGGTACCCGTCGCACGGCTTCCACGGCAAGCGCGGCCTGGTCGTCGGCTACTACAACACCGGTGCGAACGCCAGGGCGTACAGCGGGCTCACACCCGAGCAGCGCAGGGAGCGCGCGGTCGCCCAGGGTGTGAAGATCCATGGTGACAAGTACCGCAGCGAGCTGGTCACCTCGTACTCCCACGCCTGGGACCGGACGCGCTACATCGAGGGCGCCTGGACCTCACCTCGCTACGGCACGGCCGGTTACAACCTGTTGCTCCAGCCGGCCGGGCGGGTCTACTTCGCCGGGGACTGGCTGAGCCACGAGGTGGCCTGGCAGCACGGCGCGTTCGTGGCGGCCCGCTCGGCGGTGTCGTCGCTGCACCAGCGCGTGATGGCCGGCTGACCGACCAGGCCGACCGGGCGTATCCGTCCCGGTCCGCGCGCCCGGTTCAAGGCCCGACCAAGATCCGCGCAACGTCGGGGGAAGTGCTGCCTCCGGGCACGCTGAGACAGCAGCATCCCTGACGTTGCGCGGATCATTGGGCGGGGCGCGCGGCGGGGCGGCGGGCGGCGGGTTGGGTGCGCGAGGATGGGGCCACCCTCTTCGTAAGGAGCGCCGATGGCCACCGACCTGACCGCGTCGGGCACCGCCGCTCGCCCCGACATCGCGTCGATCCAACGCCGTACCCTGCGGCTGCTCTTCACCACCCAGATCGTCGGCGGCGTCGGCGTCACCATCGGCATCGCGGTCGGCGCGCTGCTCGCCGCGCGGATCGCCGGCACCGCGGTGGCCGGTGTGGCACAGAGCGCCGGGGTGGTCGGCGCGGCGTTGCTCGCCGTCCCGGTCACCCGGATCATGGCGCGGCACGGGCGGCGACCAGGGCTGGTGGTGGCGTACGCGGTCGGTGCCGTCGGCGGCGTGCTCGTGGTGCTGTCCGCGATGACCCACTGGATCCCGCTGCTCTTCCTCGGCATGTTGCTCTTCGGTGGGGGCACCGCCGCGAACCTCCAGGCCCGCTACACGGCCGTGGACCTCGCCGAGCCGGCCCGACGAGGGCGGCAGCTCTCCCTGATCGTCTGGGCGACCACCATCGGTGCGGTGGCCGCACCGAACTTCGCCGCCCTGGCCGACCGGGTCACCACCGGCTGGGGGCTGCCCCCACTCGCCGGCCCGTTCGCGTTCAGCTCGGCCGCGTTCGTGCTGGCTGCCGTCGTACTCCTCGGGTTGCTCCGGCCCGACCCGCTGCTCACCGCGCGGC
>NZ_JBSFBM010000291.1:0-8482 GCF_053592955.1 Micromonospora sp. NPDC002411
CATTCTGCCCGAACGGACGTCGGCGACCACAGCAGGCGGACGGCCCCCGCACCGAAGTGCGAGGGCCGTCTCTGTCAGGCGTCGGTCAGCCGCCGGCGAAGGTCACCTCGGTGCCGCACTTGGCGTTCTGGTTGAGGCAGGACTTCACCAGACCGCCGAGGCGGGCGGGCTCCCAGGCGTTCATGAAGTCACCGTGCATGGACGACGGCTTGCCGGAGGAGAGGCTGAGGCCGTCACCGCCCAGCGACTGGTAGTTCACCATGAAGGACAGATCCGGCACGGCCACCGGGTACTTGCCGGTGCAGACCCCGTTCACCGGGTCGCCCATGTGTGACTTGTGGTCGGGCGAGTCGATGTTCTTGCCGTCCCAGCAGTCCTTGAACACGAGCTGGAAGATGAGGTTGCCGCCGGGGGCGCAGACCGGCCAGTTGCCGTCGGCGCTGCGGCCGATCTCGGCGCTGCCGGCGCACCAGAACTGGTTGCTGCCGGCGTTCTTCGGGGTGTCCACCTGCTTCTTCGCGTCACCCTCGACGACCCGCAGGCCCGGCGGGAACGGCTTGACGGTCGACGGGTCCTTGACCCGCGAGCCGTAGTAGACGCGGAAGCTCTTGACCGGCACGGCCTTGCCGTCCTTGCGCAGCTCCGGGACCCAGTAGGCGCTGTTGTCACCCGGGGCGTTGCAGTTGGTCGTCGCGGAGAGCAGCTTGTCCGTCGTGGTGAAGGCGTCGATCTTCGTACCGAAGAACGTGTGCATGTGCGAGGCGCCGGGCAGGCCGGGCACGACGATCGGGTCGTCCGGAGCGGAGTTGGCGACCTCGCAGTCGGTGTGGAACTCCGGGACCCGGGTAGTGCCCGGCGTCACCGCCTTCGGCGTGATCGCGTTGAACGCAGCCAGTTCCCTGTCCCACCGGGCCTGATCCACGGGCACCCAGCCGCCAGCCGGCGCGCTCGGCGGCACCGACGCGGAGGCCGACGACGACGGGGTGGCGCTCGGGGTGGCCGAGGCGCTCGGCGACGTGCTCGGCGTGGTCGAGGCGCTGGGCGACGCGCCAGCCGCGGGGCCGAACGTGAACCAGTTCAGGTTGACGAAGTCCGACGTCGACGTGCTCTTCAGCACGGCGAAAACGGTCTGCGGGCCGGCCGGCACGCTCGACGCCCTCGCGGCGACGGTCGTCCACTTCTGCCAGCCGCCGGTCTGGGCGATCGGGAAGCTGGCCAGCACCGCGCCGTCCTGCGCGCCGAGGCGCAGTTCGACGGTGCCACCGGCGGAGTTGTGCGAGGACACCCGGGCGGTCAGGTCGGCACCGGTGATCGACACGCCGTCGTACCGCAGCCAGTCGCCGTTGGCCAGCCAGCCGACGTTGCGGCCGCCGTCGGCGTCGCCGGTGCTCTCGGTCTGCGCGCCGGACTGCGCTGCGAAGGCCTCCGCCTGGACCCGGCCCGGGACGGCGACCTCCTCGGCCTGGGCGCCGGCGATGTAGATGCCGCTGGCGGTCAACGCGGCGGCGACCGCGCCGGCCAGCGTGAGGCGGGTGATACGACGACGCTTGCGCGCCCGGTCCGGCGGTGCGACATGCGCGGGGGGAGTCCGCATTACCAATTCTTCCTTTGGGTCGACGGCACAGCTGATGGCGAAAAGAAGTATGAGTGGGTCGGGGGATTCGCATCAACTCGTGGGCGAAGAATTAAGGAGACCATTTTAGATACGCGCTGGTGGCCGGCCTGTCGGCGTGGGATGACAGTTTTTCGGCCGCAATCCCTTAAGTTCTCGTTAAGCGTCTGGAGTGGAGCACTGGACCCTCACCTGGGCTTACGATCCTGACGCGGCCATGCGTCAACCCTGGAGTCGGCGGCCGACGGACGCCGTGAAATGTGATTCATTCGACTGCGGATTATCGGTAATGTGCGGCCGGTAGGGCATTCTGCTCGGCCTGGTCCGCCGAAATCCACCAGGCGGCCGGAGTGCTCGGCGCGGACGTGGACGTATCGCGCGCTACGAAACACGGCCCTGGATGCAGTCTGGCGTGCCTCCGCGGTGGGCGTCCGTCGCCGCCGACCCTCGGGTCACGAGACTGAAGAGGCTACGTTGCAGCGGGTCTGGTCGCAGTTGGCAAGGACTGGCCTTGGCGATGACGTCGGTGCTGAGGTGTTCCACCACTGGTGGATGGTCGGCGGTGATGACCGTGGCGTAGTCCTCGCTGCTGCCCACGAGCAGGACACTGCGTCGCTGATTGCCGTCGTCGATGTTGAGACGAACGAGCCCGTCGAGGAGCCGACCCACAGTTATCCGCTGAAGGTAGTCGCCCTCGGTGGTCGAGGCGAATCTCTGCGTCTTGCTGGTGGCGACGATCATGGTAATGGTGACCGTCAGCAGCGCGATGATCGCTACGGCCAGGGCTCGGAAGCGTCGTCTCCTGGTGGCGACCGCGGCGAACGCGAGACTCAGCAGGCCCAGCTGCGGTGCGACGTAGTTCAGCGGGATGAAGAAGGAGAGCATCGAGCCGACGGCGATTGCGGTCCAGCCCGCTTGACGAGTCGTCCAGGAGGTCCACCGATGCAGGCCGAGGTACGTCAACGTTGCGCCCAGCAGCGGCAGCACCAGTGGAATCAGTGCCACGGCCAGGATGACCGGGTTGCCCTGCTGGAGCAGTGCGTGGAGCACAGCTGGTTGATCCAGCATGCCGAAGGTGAGCACGATGATCAGCGGCGGTACGAGGGCGCCGATCGTGGGCAGTAGGTCGCTGGGCCAGGTCGGCTCCGCCGGCGCGCTGACATGGGACGTCCGCCAGGTGTCGCCTCTGCGGGTGACGACCAGGTGTTCGATGTGCACCCAGCGCTGGCGGTCTGCTCCCACGCTGCCGTGCCGAGCGTGCATCTGATGACTGAGTCTCCGCGGCATGTGGGGCACGACTGCCAGCGTAGGAGGCGGAGGCGACCTAACCCCCAGCGCGACGGGCTTCGACCCGGCCGGCCACAGAACGTCAGAGTCGGGCGACGACCACCCTGGTGGCCTCGGCGATGAGGGCGTCGTCGGGAGTGGCGTCCTTCGTGTCGCGGCTGGACAGCACGGCCAGGACGATCGGGGCGCGATCGGGCGGCCAGATCACCGCAATGTCGTTGCGGGTGCCGTACCCGCCGGTGCCGGTCTTGTCGCCGACCACCCACCCGGCGGGCACCCCGGCGCGGACCAGCGCCGCGCCGGTGGTGTTACCCCGCAGCCAGCCGCGCAGGACGTCGCGGTCCGCGGGCGTCAGGGCATCCCCCACGGTGTACGCCCGGAGGTCGCCCGCCAGGGCCCGCGCGGTGCTGGTGTCCCGCTTGTCGCCGGGTGTCGCCTCGTTGAGCGCGGTCTCGTAGCGGGCGGCGTCGGTGGTCGTGTCGCCGACCGCCCGCAGCTTCCTCTCGAACCCCTCCGGCCCGCCGAGGTGGCGCAGCAGCAGGTTGCCGGCCGTGTTGTCGCTGTAGCGCACGGCCGCGTCGGCGACAGCGCGCAGGCTCATGCCCTCGGCGACGTGCTTCTCAGTGATCGGTGAGTGCGCCACCAGGTCCCGTGCCGGGTAGCGCACCACCCGGTCCAGCTCGGCGTCCGTGGTGTCGTCCAGCACCTCGGCGGCGGCCAACGCCTTCCACGTCGAGGCGTACGCGAACCGTTCGTCGGACCGGTGTTCCACAGTGCGGCCGGTGCCGGTGTCGACGGCGTAGACACCCAACCGTGCCCCGAACGTCTTCTCCAGCCGTTGGAACTCCTGCTCGGCGGCCGGCGACGCGGTGGTGGTGGGCGGCGGGGCGGCGGCGGTCACCTCGGGGCTGGGTGTCGGGCGCGCCTCGGGGGCGTCTCCGGTGCTGCACGCCGCCACCGTCACCACTGTCGACGCCGCGACCATTGCGGTCGCCAGACGTCGGGCAGGGATCGTCATCATGGTTCCTCCTCGGGTGCCGTCGGTCAGGGCAGGATCTCGACGTACCCGTCGCTGCCGTGCACGCGGATCCGCTGTCCGTCGTGGATCAGCCGGGTGGCGTCGAGGACGCTGACGACAGCCGGCAGGCCGTACTCCCGGGCGATCACCGCGCCGTGCGTCATCAATCCGCCGACCTCCGTCACCAGGCCGGCGATGCCGACGAACAGTGGCGTCCAGCTGGGGTCCGTGTGCGCCGTGACGAGGATGTCACCCGCTTCGAGATCGGCCTGGGCCATGTCCAGGATGACGCGGGCGCGTCCTTCGGCAGTCCCGGCTGACACCGGCACACCGATCAGAGCGCCGGCCGGCACGTCGTCACGGCGGTAGGCACCGGTGAGGACCTCGCCGTCCGAGGTCATCACCCGGGGAGGCGTCAGCGCCTGGTACGACCGGAAGGCGTCACGGCGCTGCCGGATCAGGTCGTCGTCCAACTGGTGCGAGCGCACGACCTCGTGGAACTCCTGGAACGTCAGGTAGAAGACGTCCTCCCTCTCGGTGAGGACGCCGGCCCGCACGAGGCGTTCGGCCTCGTCGAGCAGGGCCTGCTTGTAGACGAAGTAGCGGCTGACGATGCCGTACTTCGGGTACTCCCGATAGCCGACGAAGGTCCGCACCCGGTCGATCATCCGCTCGGTCTCGTCGGCCTTCTGCTCCCCGTCCGGCAGCGCCCGCAGGCGCGTCAGCACCTCCTGCGCCTTCTCGCGGGCCTGCTGCTGCCCCTGCTCGAAGCGCCTCCTGGCAGCACCCGGCTCGAAGAGCCGGACGTTGTCGAGGATCACCGGCACGAGTGTGCTGGGACGTTCGCTCCACCGTGGCCTGGTGATGTCGATCTCCCCGACGCAGCGCATGCCGTACCGGTCGAGGTACGCCTCGAGGGCGTCGCGCGCGGTGGCCCCGCCCGGGAGTTTCGGCAGCTCGTCGAGGAAGCCGTCGTCCTCGACGCCGCGCAGGAACGCCACCACCTCCGGATGCGGACGGATCTGGTCGGCGACGTCCAGCAACGCCAGCCCCATCTCCGACGTGATGTTGCCGGGGGCGGACAGGGTGAGGGTGTCCGCCGCGTTCTTCTCGCCCAGCCACTCGTACAGCCGGTCGTTGAGCCACCAGGTGGCCTCCATGCCGGCCATGATCGCCTGCATGTTCAGCGGCTCGGCGAGGATCCGTTTGTGTTCCTCGAAGGCCTCCAGCAGGAAGTCGAACAGCGCCGTACCGGTCACCGTCGCGATGTCCCGCCGCAGGGCGGCGAGGGACGCCTCGTTGCGCTCGATCAGCTCGGTCACGATGGCCGGGTCGGTCTCGATCGACGCGCCGCCGGTCGGCAGCCTGGCAGGACCACCGTCGTCCACGGGCGTCGTCGGAACGAAGCCCGGGCGGTCGAGGAGCGTCTGCAACGCGTCCCTCATCAGTGGGTCGGACTTCCCGACCATCTCCAGGAACCCAGCGCGGCCCGGCGACGCCAGCAGCCGGATGGCGTCGACGAACAACCTGCCGCCGGCCTCCAGCATCGGCGCCATGGCCGTCAACTGCCACATGGACAGGCCCAGCGGCCTCATGGCGTCGGTCATCATCTGCTGGTGACCGACCGAGAGGTAGACGTGGTTCTCCTGGTCACCGGCCGGGGGTATGGGGAACAGCGTGGTGATCGGCCGGCTCTGCACGATCAGGAAGTCGTCGTCGACCAGGCACCATTCGATGTCCTGCGGACGGCTGATGTGGGCCTCGATCCGTCGTCCGAGCCGCACCAGCCGCACGACCTGCGCCTCGGTCAACGCCGGCTGCTCCTGCCGCTGCGGGTCGATCGCCACCTCCCGCGTACCGCCGCCTGGAAGAGGGACGACGGCACGCTGTTTGGCGGCCACCGCCCTGGTGACGACCTCGCCGTCGCGCACCGTGAAGACGTCCGGGTTCACCAGGCCGGACACCAGGGCCTCACCGAGGCCGAAGCTGGCGTCCACCGTCGCGACCCTCCGGTCGCCCGATACCGGGTCGGCAGTGAACAGGATGCCGGCCGCGTCCGGAAAAACCATCTGCTGTACGACGACAGCCATCTGCACCGCACGGTGGTCGACGCCGTTGCGCAGCCGGTAGACGACGGCCCGCTCGGTGAACAGCGACGCCCAGCACCGGCTGACGTGCCGCAGGATCTCCTCCGGCCCCACCACGTTCAGGTAGGTGTCCTGCTGACCGGCGAAGGAGGCCGTGGGGGAGTCCTCGGCCGTCGCGCTGGACCGGACGGCGTACGCCGCCTCCTCGCCGAACCCCGCGAGCGCGCCGGTGATCGCGGCCGCCAGGTCGCCCGGGATCGGGGTCTCCTCGATGCTCCGGCGGATCTCCGCGCTGACCGTGCCGATCGCCTCCCGGTCGTCCGGGCCGAGGCGTGAGAGCTGGTCGAACAGCTCGTCGACCGACGGGGTCTGCGCCATGACCCGCCGGAAGGCGGTCGTCGTCACGCAGAACCCGGCCGGTACGCGGACCCCGTCGATCCGCGACAGCACGCCCAGGTGCGCGGCCTTGCCCCCGACGACCGCCACCTGCGTCTCGTCAACCTCCCGGAGATCCACCAGCGTTGCGAGGTCGCTGCGGCCCTCGTCCATCGACAACACACCCACGTCGTGCCCCCCGTTGCGTCCTGATGCTGGTCCGGCCGCAGATTCTGCGCCAGGACCGGGGTCTTGCCGCAAGCCCCCAGGTGCGATATACGTTAGAAGTGGCAGGGAGAGTTATCTCCTTGCCTTTACTTTTTGCCCCCTCGGGCGGTGCGGTGACCCGCCCGACCGCCGCGCACCTCGGCCGGCCCCACCAGGCCGACACCGCCACCACCGACCGGCGCACCTGCACCGGTCGAGGAACGAGAATCGCCAGCATGCGGATCCGGATCGACGGCACCGACCTCCCCGGTCGCCGTACCGGTGCGGAGGCCGACGCGCTACGGCGGGGCAACGTGCACGTCGGCGTCCAACGCAAGGCCGAGGTTGTCGATCTGGTGCCGGCCGACGCCGCCGACACCACGTGGCACGTCGAGGTGTCCAGCCGTGAGGTCGACGGGATGCTCGACGTCGGCGGCCCGTGGGTGCACGGCCGCCCCGGTGCGCGATTCCTGTACCTGAGCTGGGGCGCGGTGACCGAGGACGGCTTCGCGATGTTCCGACGAGCGAAGCTGATGTTCACCGACGTTCCGACCGAGCTGCTGCGCGCCGCACACGAGGGCGGCGGGGTGCTGGTCGGCCGGGTCGGGCTGACCGACGCCGCCGGCGGGCCGCTCTGCGCCCGGGTGCCGCCTCCCGCCATCGCCTGGACGGTGGAGTGAGCGGCCTCCCGGCGTTAGCCGGCGAACTCGACGCCGGCCAGGGAGACGGCCCGGTGCGCGGCGAGGTGTTCGGCCTGGGCGGTGATGGCGTCGCGTGTCGCGCCCGACAGCCGCTGCCAGGGATGTACGGCGACCGTGAACGTTCTGCCGGACTTGCGCGGTCGCCAGGTGCCCACCAGCTCGCCGTCGACCAGGACGGCACCGGGGCGACCCAGCACCGGCCACAACTCCTTGGCGCGGGCGGCGTCCGGCACCAGTGTCGCCCGGTCCTTCGCCTGCAGGAACAGGTCGTACGGGCCGAGGAGGCGGGTGCCCGTGCCGTCGGCCGACTCCAGCGCCTGTTCGTCGGCGGCCAGCAGTGAGCGCACCTCACCGTCGACCGTCACCTCGACCACGTCCCTGGGCCAGAGCGCCTTCACGTCCTTGACCGGGGCGTCGAGATAGTCGGCCACCTGTTTCGGGGTGGCCGGGCCGAGCAGGCGAAGGTACGCGCGGATGAGGTCGAACCGGTCACCCGGAGCCTGTGCTTTCGTGAACCCGGCGATGCGCCGCAGGATCGGAGGTGAGGTGTCGAACTGGAGTTCCAGTCCGGCCCGCACGGCGGCGAGCCGGAACGGCATCTCGTAGAGGTGGGTGGCGTCGCACGGCCGGCAGGACCGCAGGTACGGCGCGGGCAGCATCGTGGCCAGGCGGCCGGACACGTCCCCCTTGACCGTCGGCCTGGTGACGACGGCCCGCATGCGGGCGGCCACCTCGTCGAGGGCCGCGAGGTTGCCGATGCCAGCGGTTTTCAAGGGTCGGGACGCGTCGTAGATGCGCTTGCCCGCGTCGGCGTCGGTGAAGGGTTCGACGGCGGCCGCCACCGCGCCGACGTCGGCCCGACGGTAGAGGTGTGGGGCGCCCCGCACGGTCCACAGCAGGACCACCTCCGTGTCGGACAACGCGGTCACGTCGACCCCGCGCCCCGCCAGCGCCCACCGGGCACCGTCCGGCCCGGTGTTCTGCACCCCGATGTCCAGCACGGCAGTGTCGGCGAGCGTGCCCGCGCCCCGGTCGAGCTGCTGGGCGTGGACGCGGAAGTTCAACACCTGGCGCCGATCGACCATGCCTGAACCCTAAGGCCTGTGTCGAAGCCCCTGGCCGGCCTGCGGCGGGCCCGGACGACGACCGGCCGCGTTGGATATTCGCCCGGATACAACACCGGTATCCGAACGAA
>NZ_JBSFBM010000292.1:0-8476 GCF_053592955.1 Micromonospora sp. NPDC002411
GCTGCGCCTCGGGTTGCCGCAGCCGGGGCAGGACCGCCGCGAACACCTGGAGTACGGCCCCGACCGCGAGCACCCCGAACGCGGACCAGACCGGGGCCAGCCCGGCGACCAGACCGGCGGTGAGCACGAAGAGTTGCGCCATCAGCGACGCGAAGAGCCAACCGAGGATGCGGGCCCGCTGGGTGGTGCCGAACAGGGCCGCCACCACGCCCACGCCGACCGCCCCGCCCAGCGTGAACAGGGTGAGTTCCCGGGCGGCGAGGCTCCCGGCGAGCCCGGCGCCGCCGGCGGCCAACCCGATGACGAACACCAGGACCCGGGCCAGCCGCAGCGAGCGGGCCCGTTCGGCCAGCGGCGGCGGTGGGGTCAACGCGAGGCCGAGCATCGCGATGGTGAAGACGGAGAGCGCGGCGAGGGTGCTCGCCGGCCAACCGCTGCCCAACGCGATGGGCGTGATCAACAGCGTGACGGCGGCCCCGGGCAGCACCACCGGCACGGCTCGGGAGCGCCGTCCACCGCTGAAGCCGGTGGCCGCGAGCGCGGCGGTCGCGGTGAGCAGCAGCGCGGTCAGCACGTGGGTGGGATCGACCACGTCCGGGGGCGGGGTGAGCAGCTCCGGCGGCGGGCCGTCCCAGATCCGGGTCAGTGTGCGGTGCGGCTCGACCAGCGCGGCGACCAGCGCGGGGGCGATCGAGGCGAGAGCCAGGGCGGTCGGGAGGGCCGCCGCGGCCAGCGCACCGGCTGCGGGGTTGAAACGCCACCGCCGTCGCTCCGGGTCGTCCGGCAGCCGGCGTAGGGCCCCGTCGAGGCGTACCGCCCAACGCCGGACCGGTTGGGCGGCGCCGGTGGGCGGCACGGTGGCCGCTCGGATCAGCTCGGCCAGCACGCCGAGCAGTGCCGCGGCGGCCGCGTAGACACCTGCGGCGAGGCCGGTGGGGATCGCGGCGAGGGCACTGATGGTGGCGCCGCCGACCACAGCGGCGCTGACCCAGGGCAGATATTGCGGTACCTGCCGGCGGACCGCCGCTACGGCGGCCAGGCCGAGGCTGGACGCGGCCAGCGCCGCAGTCAGCACCACTTGCGCCGAGTGTTCGAACTCGGCGGCCAGCGCCGCCACCGCACCGGGAAGAGCCAGCAGCGCCGCGCCGAGGGCCGCACCACCGATCTGTGCCAGGTGCGGCGGCATCCCCTCGGTGTCGATGTCGGTCACCTGCGGGCCGGCCAGGACGCGGGCCAGCGTGGCCACCACCACGCCGATGAGCGCGATGCTGCCCAGTGCCAGCGCCGTCGTCCACGGCCGGACCAGGCCGGCTCCGGCGGCGTGCAATGCGACCACCCCGGCCACTGTGGCCCGGGACAGCGCGGCGCGGGCCTCCTCGGTGGCGACCGCGGCGATCCCGTACACGGTGGCGACCATGCCGCCGACCAGGACCGGCGACCACCAGGCCAGGTCGAACGCGGCGGGTGCGCCGATCGTGGCGAGCACCGCCGCCACGCCGGACGCGTCCCAGCGCCAGGGCGGCGGGAGCAGGATGCCGGCGGCGAGGGCCAACAGCGCCAACGCGACGGGCGCCTGCCAGGTGGAGCCGCCGACGGGAGCGGCGGGCCAGCCGCTCAGGTCACCCCTCCAGATCGGACCCGGGGTGGCGAGCACGCCGACCCCGCCGCGCACCGCGGACCATCCGGCGAGTACGCCGATGAGGAGGCCACCGACGGTGAGGCCGAGGATCGGCCCGCGTCGCCACTCCTCCGGCATGCTGCGTGCGCCGACCGCGACGACCAGGACGAGGGCGGCGGCCACCGCCAACTGCCCGCCCGGTGCGAGCACCGCGCCGATCCGCACCAGTGTGGCGACCAGGGCGGTGGTAACGGCGGCGGCGGCCAGGTCGGAGCCGTCGAGGGTGAGGTCGGCGCGACGGCCAGCGTCGATGGAGGGGGCCAGGAAGAGCAGCACCGCCGCGACCAGCAGGAGCGCACCGACCCAGGCGTCGGCGACGGTGGCGCCGGGCGCGCCGAACGCGGCGGCGGTGACGAGCAGCGCGCCCAGCCCGGTGCCGACCGACAGCGGCGCGGGGATGCGGCGCTGGGAGACCTGCACGATCGCGGCGTAGCCGAGAGTCAGGCAGACGGCCAGGAAGCTGGCCGCCAGCACCGGGACGGTCACCTCCCGGAGACTCGCCGGGGTGGGAGTCGGGTCGACCGGCATGGTGGCGGTCACGAACGCGGCCACCGCCCCGGGCAACGCGAACGCGGCACCACCGGCGGCCCAGGCGGTGACCGTGTCGGAGGCGGCCGAGGCGATCCGGATCCGGGGTGCCAACGCGACCAGGGTGCCGGCCACGAACAGGGTGATCAGGACCGCAGCGGTGAGTGCGGGGCGGGTGAGGCTGGCACCGGCACCGAAGAGGCCCACCACCGCCGCGCCGACGGCGTGCGCCACCGCGGCGCGGTCGGTGCGGGCGGAGAGCCCGATGACACCGATGCCGATCGAGGTGATCACCATCGGCCACGGGGCTGCCGCCCAGCCGAGACCCAACGAGGCCGGAACGGCGAGCGCGGTCAGGGCCGCGCCGGCGACCGCGAACTCGCGGCGGATCTCCGGAGGCAGCGCCAGCACCGCAGCGATGGTGAGCAGGAACGCGGCACCCGCGAGCTGCCAGGTGGTCGGTCCGACCGCCGCCGCCAGTTCGGCCGGGTACCGGCTGAGGTCGGCGCCCCAGGCGGGCAGCGCCGCCCGGACCGGTGCGACCCCGGCGCGTAGTGCGCCACCGGCGACCACCAGGCCGCTGACCGTCAGCGCCACCGCCGAGGCGATCTGCGGACCACGGCGGGCGGCCTCGGGGACCGCGCGGACCGCCAGCCCGGTCACCGTGATGACCAGCGCGATCAGCAGCAGCGCCCGGCCGGGCAGCGCCACCGAGACGATTCGGCTGAGCGCACCGATCACGGCCAGGGTGACGATGCCGGCCGCGATGTCGGGCAACGGCGGTCGACGCAGCACCAGCGCGCCGGCCAGCCCGACCGCGGCGGCCAGTAGCAGCACCATCCCGGCGCCGGTGGCCGTCGGCACGGTCTGCGCCCGCAGCAGGGCGGTGACCGCGTACGCCAGGGCGACGGCGACCGCCACCGCGTGCAGCAACCAGGTCAGCTCGCGCAGCCCGGGCACCGGGCGGGCGGGTCGCGGGTCGGCGGAGCCCGCGTCGGCGTCGATCAGCTCGGCGGCCTCCTCCGGGTCGCCCTCCGGCCGGCTCTCGGCGTTGCGTTGGCGAGGCGCCGACGAGGCGTCCGGCAGTGGCAGGTCCTGCTGGACGGGGCGTTCCAGCACCACGCCGGAGCGGGCCAGCCCGAGGTCGACGACGGCGACCAGGGCCAGCACCAGCGCCCAGCCGCCTGGGCCGGTGATCCGGTCGTATGCGAGCAGCGGCAGCACCGGCTGTGCGGCGAGCACGGTGGCGAAGCGGGGTGCGCGCAGGCCTGTCCAGCCGGCGTACCCGAATGCGACGGCCGCCGTGACCGCGAAGATCACCCCGCTGAAGACGGTGGCGGAGACGCCGCCGGTGCCGATCCGGTCCACCGCCCAGAGGGCGTTACCGGCCAGCGGTACGAGGAGGAGGCCGACCGCGGCGATGGTCTCGGCGGTCGAGGTGAGCCCGCGCCGGGCCAGCACGGGCGGTGCGAGCAGCATCAGCACGGTGGCCAGGAGCAGGATGCCGAGCCGGGCCACCGCGTCCATCGAGCTGGTCGCCACCGCGGCGAAGACCACAGCGGCCACGCCGAGCAGCAGCGCGCCCAGCCCGAGGGGGATGTTCTGCACCTCGCGCGACGAGGCCTCCGGCGGGTGCTCCGGGTCGTCCGCGTCGAGCCATCGGGGTGTCGGCGGCGGGTCCTCCGGGGGGTGCGGAGTGTTCTGGCGGGGCACCCGGGGAGGCGCGCCGGTGGTGGCGGTCGGTGGCCGCCGGCCAGGGCGGCGGCGCAGCACGCGACGGGGTCGGGTGGCCTGCTTGACCCGCTCCTCGCCGGCGTGGGCGAGGATGTCCCGCTGGAAGAGCGCGGCCTGCATCTTGGCGGCGATCTGCCGTTGCTCACGGGCGATGGCAGCGTCGCGCGCCTTCATCTCCGCGATGGAACGCTCGATGTCCGCCAGGTGCTCGACCCACTGTGGCTGGTCGGCCCCACAGTGCGGGCATCGGACGGCCGGCTTGATCTCCCGGCCGCACGAGGAGCATTGAAAGGTCGCCACGACACCCCTCCACCCGCACTGTGGACTCCCACTGTCGCAGCATGCCCAAAGCTGGCGCGGATTTCGACACTTGTCGGCGGGTCCGGGGCAAACAACATCATCGGCCGGCCGCGTGGAGCGCTTCGCGGCCGGCCGATGAGTGGTGAATCGTCAGGGGCGGCCCATGCCCCGGTACTCCCAGCCGGCCTGGGTCCACAGTGCCGAGTCGAGGCAGTTGCGCCCGTCTACGACCTTGCGGCCGCCGACCAGCTCGCCCAGGGCGACCGGGTCGGCGTTGCGGAAGTCCGCCCACTCGGTGAGGACGCAGACCAGGTCGGCGCCGGTGACTGCCTCGTTGATGCCGGGCTCGTAGGTCAGCTCGGGCACCGCGCGGCGGGCGTTGTCGGTGCCCTGCGGGTCGTACACGTGCACGTCGGCACCGGCCTTGTGCAGCAGCGCGGCGACGGCGAGCGCCGGGGCGTCGCGGACGTCGTCGGTGTTGGGCTTGAAGGTGGCGCCGAGCACGGCGATCCGGGTGCCGGAGAAGTCCGGTCCGGCCGGCCCGGAGCGGCGGCCGAGCAGGTCCGCGGCGAGGTTCAGCACCCGGGTACGGCGGCGCAGGTTGATCAGGTCGACCTCGTGCAGGAAACGCAGCGCCTCGCCGGCACCCAACTCCTGGGCCCGGGCCTGGAACGCCCGGATGTCCTTCGGCAGGCAGGCGCCGCCGAAGCCGAGGCCGGCCTGGAGGAACCGGTTGCCGATGCGCGGGTCGTAGCCGATCGCGCGGGCCAGTTGGGTGACGTCGCCGCCGGAGGCCTCGCAGACCTCGGCCATGGCGTTGATGAAGGAGATCTTGGTGGCGAGGAAGGCGTTCGCGGCGACCTTGACCAGCTCGGCGGTGGCGAAGTCGGTGACCACCAGGGGCACCTCGCGGTCCTCGGTGGCGGCCAGGTCGAACACGCCCTTGTGCGCGGCGTAGAGCATGCCGTTCGCCCACTCGCTCTTCACGCCCACGACGATCCGGTTGGGGCGCAGGACGTCGTCGACGGCGAAGCCCTCCTGGAGGAACTCGGGGCTCCACGCCACCTCGACGCCGAGGTCGTCGGGGGTGTGCTTGCCGACGAGCTGTTCCACCCACTCGGCCGTGCCCACCGGCACGGTGGACTTGCCGACGATCAGGGCCTTGCGGGTCAGGTGCTGCGCGAGGCTGGTGACCGACGCCTCGACGTACGACAGGTCGGCGCCCATCCCGTCGGCTCGCTGGGGGGTGCCGACGCAGATGAAGTGCACGTCACCGAAGTCGGCGGTCTCGGCGATGTCGGTGCTGAACCGCAGGCGTCCGGCGGCGAGGTTGCGCCGGAGCAGCTCGTCCAGGCCGGGCTCGTGGATCGGCACCTGACCGGCGTTCAGCATCGCGATCTTGTCCGCGTCGACGTCGAAACCGAGCACGTCGTAGCCCAGCTCGGCGTAGCAGATGGCGTACGTGGCACCGAGGTAGCCGGTCCCCAGGAACGTCACCCGCGGCCGAGGCGCGCCCGAGGGCGGTGTCACCGCGGCGATGGCGGGGGTCGGCTGGATGGTGGGGTAGGGGATCGTCACGCCTGTCTTCTCCGCTCGCACTGGCGGCGCGTCGTCGCGTCGCATTCTGCTGCGGCGCCTGGGCGGGGCACCGGAGGGTGGCTCACTGTCTGCCCTCCATCATTGCCCAGCGGCGTGGGTGCACCCTCATGCCCATGCCTACGCGCCGGTAACATCTCCTGAACTGCAGTCGCTAGTCTTCAGTCTGCTCGGTCAGCGGTCCGGAGTCGTCACAGACTGCGCATGATAGCGGTGAAGGGGAGGGGCCGACATGGCCGCAGGGGAGTCGTTCGACGTCTACCGGTTGCCCGATGAGCACCAGGCGATCCGGGAGGCGGTCCGGGAGGTCTGCGCTGCGAAGGTGGCCCCGCACGCCGCCGAGGCCGACGAGACCGGGGAGTTCCCCAAGGCGTCCTACGACGCGCTGCGAGCGGCCGACTTCCACGCCCCCCACATCCCCGAGGAGTACGGCGGGGCGGGCGCGGACGCGCTGGCCACCGCGATCGTGATCGAGGAGGTCGCCCGCGCCTGCGCGTCCTCCTCGTTGATCCCGGCGGTGAACAAACTTGGCACGATGCCGCTGCTGTTGTCCGGTTCCGAGGAGATCAAGCGCCGCTATCTGACGCCGGTCGCGGCGGGTGAGGCCATGTTCTCGTACTGCCTCTCCGAGCCGGAGGCGGGCAGCGACGCGGCGTCGATGACCACCCGGGCGGTGCGTGACGGGGATCACTGGGTGCTCAACGGCGTGAAGCGCTGGATCACCAACGCCGGCGTGTCGGAGTTCTACACCGTCTTCGCCGTCACCGACCCGTCCGCGCGGTCCCGGGGCATCTCGGCCTTCGTGGTCGAGAAGTCCGATGCCGGGGTGAGCTTCGGCGCGCCGGAGAAGAAGCTGGGCATCAAGGGCTCGCCGACCCGCGAGGTCTACCTCGACAACGTGCGGATCCCCGCCGACCGGATGATCGGCGCGGAGGGCACCGGCTTCGCCACCGCGATGAAGACCCTGGACCACACCCGCGTCACCATCGCCGCGCAGGCCGTCGGGATCGCGCAGGGCGCGCTCGACTACGCCAAGGGGTACGTGACGGAGCGCCGGCAGTTCGGCAAGGCGGTCGCCGAGTTCCAGGGCATCCAGTTCATGCTCGCCGACATGGGCATGAAGTTGGAGGCGGCCCGGCAGCTCACGTACGCGGCCGCCGGCAAGTCCGAGCGGGGCGACGCGGACCTCACCTACTTCGGCGCGGCGGCCAAGTGTTTCGCCTCGGACGCCGCCATGGAGATCACCACAGATGCGGTGCAGTTGCTCGGTGGCTACGGCTACACCCGGGACTACCCGGTCGAGCGGATGATGCGGGACGCCAAGATCACCCAGATCTACGAGGGCACCAACCAGGTGCAGCGCATCGTCATGGCCCGGCAGTTGCTGGCCGGCGTCGTCTAGGGCGCGTAGCCGCCGGTGGTCCGGTGCGCCGACACCGGCGCGCCGGACCACCGGCGGTTCCGTCACCGGTCGGGCGCTGTCTCGCTGGCGGGTCGGAGCGGGCCGCCGCGCAGCGCGTACGCCAGCAGACCGGTCACGGCCAGCACTGTGGCGCAGACGGTGGCAGCCGTGGTGCCGGCGGGCTGGGTCAGCCAACTGGCGACCTGTACCCGCACGTCAGCGCTCGGCCCCAGGAACGGCAGGACCGCGATGAGGGTCCAGGTGAGCGGGGCGATCCAGGACAGCGCGGCGCCGAACACTGCGGTGCCGAGCGCGGTCAGCCCGAGCAGGCCGGCGGTGTTGCGCAGCACGAGGGCGAGCGGCTCGTACCGCACGTCGGTGAGTGCGCTGAGCGACAGCAGGGCGGTGATCACGGCGGCGGCGATGAGCAGGTGCCCGGCCCGCCGCAGTGGCCAGTTGACCGACGCGGTGTGGTCGAGGGCGTCGTCGGCGCCGTTGAGGGTGGCCCCGAGCGCGACCACCGCCAGCATGATGGTGAGGCTGGCCGTACGGGCGTTGATCGTCGTCGAGGTCGTGTAGGTCGACGACATCACCCATGCCAGCACGATCACCGCGGTCGCGACACCCAGGGCGAGGGGCACCCGACGGGAGCGCAGGTAGAGCTGGAGCCACCTCACGGCTTGTCCTCGGGCAGGAGCGCCAGCAGGTCGTCGTAGCGGCAGTCCAGCGCTGCCTCCCGTGCCGCCGCCATCCGTTGGCGCTGCTCGGCCTGCGGCAGGCTCACCAGCGCCTGGTAGGCACGCTGTGCCCGCTCAGCGTCCGCGCGATCCCACCAGGACTCCAGTGTCGGTGGCTGGTCGGTCAGCCAGGCGGCGGCGACCATCCGGGCGAGGGGCTCGTCGTCCCGCTCCGACCCTTCGCCACACTCCTGCTGCCAGGCGGCCCGGAGCAGGGACGGCCGGAAGTAGTCGTCGGACAGGTCGGCGCCTCCGGTGCTGGTGATCGTCGGGGCCTCGAAGACGACGGTGTCGACGGGGTGCCGGGGCGGTGACAGGTCGGGGGTGAGTTGCGCCCAGTAGGCGACCTGTCGGGTCTCCACCGCCCGGACCGGGGCGTTGGGTAGCTTCGCCGCCATCACGGCCCAGGACTACTGGCAACAGCACTGGCAGCAGACCCACGGCGACAAGGCCGGCTCCATGGCCGGCAACCCACCCAACCCCTACCTCGCCCAGGAGACC
>NZ_JBSFBM010000293.1:0-8455 GCF_053592955.1 Micromonospora sp. NPDC002411
GGTCGGCGACGTGCAGGTCGGCGACGTCGTGCAGCGCTGGGGGGACAAGTTGCTGCTGGTGCTGCCCAGCGGTTCCGCCCCGCCGAACCCGAGCGAGCTGCTCGGCTCCAAGGCGATGTCGGACCTGCTGCTGGCGCTCCGGGAGTCGGCGGACATCGTGATCATCGACACCGCGCCGCTGCTCGCGGTGACCGACGGCGTGGTCGTGGCCGTGCAGGCCGACGGCGCGCTGCTGGTGACCCAGCAGGGCCGTACCTCGCGAAGCCAGGTCGCCGCCGCGGCCCGCTCACTGCACTCGGTCTCGGTGCGTCTGCTCGGCTGCGTGCTCAACATGGCGAAGGTGGCCAAGGCCGAGGCGTACCAGTACGAGGCCTACCGGGTGGTCGCCTCGACGCCCACGACGTCGGTGCCGACCGAACGAGCCGCAACCGGTCGGCACGTCGCGACCACCGGTGGTCTCAACGGCGTCACCGACCACACCCAGGAACTCACCCGGCTGCCCCGATGAGCGCGGCGAGGGGTCGCAGCGACCGTTCGATCTCCTCGGCGCAGCGTCGGAAGTCGGCGGCGGTGCCGCCGATCGGGTCCTGGAGGTCGTCCGCGTCCGGGGCGGCGGGTTGCAGCCGTCCCCGGGCGAGGGCGGCGGCGGCGATCGCCGCCTGCAACGAGTCGTCGGCCGATCCGGCGGGCGGTTCGGCCGCCGCGGCCAGCCGGCCGAACTGGCGCACGGTGAACGTCCGGTGCAGCGCCGCCGGCGCCAGCGCGGTGCAGACCGAGCGCTGGCGCCGGGTCGCGGTCAGCACGAGCGTCGCGTCGGCAAGGTACTCGGGGCGCAACGCCCGGGTCCGGAACGCCGCCGGGTCCGCGCCGCTGTCGGTCGCGACCTCCATGGCGTACGGGTGCATTCCCAACCCGTCGATCGCGTCGGTGCCCGCACTGGCCACTGTGACGGGCCGGCCGGCCAGCAGTCGGCGGGCCAGGAACTCGGCCATCGGCGACCGGCACAGGTTGGCGTGGCAGACGAACAACACACGATCAGCCATCGGAGCCCCTCTCATCGGTGCGGACACGGGTGTCCACACCGCGGGGGCGGTGCGTCGACGCCGGTGGTCGCGCGGGGAGGGGTTGTCGGCATCGTACGCGCGCGAGACGCCCGCCGGTCGTCGTGCCGCGCCGACCGACGCCAATCCATACCGGACGGGGGTGTGTCAGTGAGGATCGGCATCCTGTCGTACCACTTTCCGCCCGAACCGGCGTTCATCCCCGGGAGTCTCGCGGAGGAGTTGGCCGCGCGTGGGCACGAGGTTCGGGTGCTCACCGGATTCCCGGACTACCCGGGCGGGCACGTCTATCCCGGCTGGCGGCAGCGATGGCACCACGAGACGCACAGTAGACAGCTGACCGTCCGACGGGTGCCGCGCTACCCCGGGCGGGCCACGTCCACCAGGGGCCGCATGGCCAACTACCTGTCCTTCGCGGGCAGCGCGACGTGGGTCGCCCGGCGGTACTTCACCGATCTGGACGCGCTCTACGTCTTCCAACTACCGGCGACGACGTTCGCCACCGCCGGTGTGCTCCGGTTGCTCGGACAGGTGCCGGCGGTGCTGCACGTGCAGGACGTCTGGACCCGTGACGGCGCCGAGGAGACCGGCGAGGACCGCTGGGCGGCGCGGATGGGCAGCGCGATGACCCGGATCTTTCGGACCGCGGCGCGGATCGCGGTGGCCGCGCCGTCGATGCGGGATCTGGTGGTCGCCGCGGGCGCCGACCCGACCCGGGTCCGAGAGGTGCTCAACTGGACCGACGAGCGGATCTTCCACCCGGTGACGCCCGGCGTGGCGGCCCGCCAGCTGGTCCGTCGGGACGGTCGGTGCGTGGTGATGCACGCCGGGACCATCGGCGCGCGGCAGGGACTGGAGACCGCGGTCCGGGCGGCGGCGGCGCTCGACCGGACGATGGACCTGGTCCTCGTCGGTTCGGGCGCGGACGAGCGGCGGGTGCGGGGGCTCGCCGCCGAGCTGGGCGCGGACAATGTCCGCTTCGTGGAGCGACGGTCACCTGTCGACATGCCCGAGCTGTACGCCGCCGCCGACTACCAGCTGGTCATGCTGCGCGACCTTCCGGAGCTGCGCGGCACGGTGCCGGGCAAGCTCCAGGCCGCGCTCTCGTGTGCTGCCCCGGTGGTCGCGTCGGCCGGCGGGGATACGGCCGAGCTGGTCGAACGGGCCAGGGCCGGTCTCTCCTGCCCGCCGGAGGACTGGGCGGCGCTGGCCGACCGGTTCTGGCTGGCCGCCACGATCCCGCCGCCCGCTCGGGTTGAGATGGGCCGCCGAGGGCGGTCGGCGTACCTGCGGGAGATGTCGCTGCCCGCCGGGGTGGACCGGATCGAGCGGCTGCTGCACGAAGCAGCGGGGCGGGCCGCAGCGCCGGTCAGCGAACTGCGAGGAAACCTCGCTTAAGCGGTAATCATTGCGATAACGGTACGAAGTTCCCGGACGCATGCTAAGAACGTCAGGGAATCGACCATCTGTCCGATTCCCCGAATGGGAGTGTGGTGTGACGGAAAGCGAACGGCCGACCCGAAGGCGGAGCCGGTCCCGGCGCCGTCGGCGTGCCCGACTGCGACGCGCCCTCCTCAGTGCCCTGGTGGTCGGCTCGCTTCTGCTGGCGGCCGGCGGTTGGGTCGGCTTTCGCGGCTGGCAGGCGCGTGCCCACCTACTCAACGCCGCCGGCCTCGCCCGAGAGTTGAGCGCTCTCGTGGTCGGCGGGGACACCGACCGTGCGTTGCGGACCCTTGCCGCCCTTCAGGAGCAGTCCCGCGCGGCCCGTGCGGCGACCAGCGACCCGAGCTGGCGGCTTGGTCGGCGTACCCCGATGGTGGGCGACAACCTGGATGCCGTTCAGCAGATCGCTGCCGCCATCGACGAGTTGGCCCGGCAGGCGTTCCCGACCCTGCTCCGGATGGACCTGACCAGCCTGGTGCCGACCGGCGGTCGTCTGGACCTGGCCCGGCTCAGCGGCGTCTCCGCCGAACTGACCCGGGTCAACGAGTCCGTGCAGGAAACGCGTCGAGACCTGGCGGCGGTGCCGGCCGACGGCCTGGTCAGCCAGGTCCGGCAGGCGCTTGTCGACCTGCGTGGTGAGATCGACCGCCTGGCCGGCCTCACCACGGCTGCCGACCAGGGTGCCCGCCTGCTGCCGCCACTGCTCGGCGCGAGCGGGCCGCGGCGGTACCTGCTGGTCTCACAGAACCTCGCCGAGCTGCGTGCCACCGGCGGCATGTTCGGCGCGTACGCGATGATCGAGGCGGCGAACGGCGCCGTGAAGATGGGCAAGCAGGGCAGTTCGTCCTCGCTTGGCTTCTTCAAACCGGCGCTGAAGGTGCCCGCCGAGACCCGCGCGCTCTGGACCGACCTTCCCGGCATCTACCCGGCCGACGTCAATCTGTCCCCGCACTTCCCGACCGCCGCGACGCTGTACCGCGAGATGTTCCGGCGTAAGACGGGCACCACCGTCGACGGCGTCCTCGCCGTCGATCCGGTGGTGCTGTCCTACCTGCTCAAGGCGACCGGCCCGGTGCTGGTGCCCGGCGGTGTGCCGCTGGCCAGCGAGAAGGTCGTGCAGACACTGCTCAACGACAGTTACCGGCGGCTCGACGTCGAGGAGCAGGACGAGTTCTTCGCGGCGTCGGCGGCGGCGGTCTTCGACGCCTTCTTCAAGAAGAATGTCAACCCTAGGGTGTTGTTGTCCGCATTTGACCGTGCTATCACCGAACGGCGGATATTGTTCTGGAGTGCCCGACCTGAGGAACAGCGGACGTTCGGCGACAGCCGGATGGCCGGGACGCTTCCGGAGCAGGACACCGTGCCGACTGTCGGCGTGTTCCTCAACGACGGCAGCGGCGCGAAGCTCGGCTACTACCTACGACAGACGGCGAACCTGACGGTCGGTGAATGCCGCCCCGACGGTCGCCGCGAGCTCCGGCTGCGGGTGACCCTGCGCTCGACGGCGCCGAAGTCCGGACTCACCAAGTCCGTCCTCGGTCTCGGTATGGCTGGTGATCCGTACACCGTCCGCACGTTGGTGTCGATCTTCAGCCCTGCGGGCGGAGCGGTGCTCGAGGCCCGGCTCGACGGGGCCGAGACGGCCGTTGGTAGCGGCACCGAACGCCGCCGTCAGGTGGCGACCGCCAGCGTCGACGTCGCCCCCGGCGCCGAGAAGACGTTGGAGGCCACCGTGCTGACAGCCAAGACCGGCGTCGGTCAGGCCGAGCTGTGGCTGACCCCCACCGCCAGCCCCTGGACCACCCAAGTTCATTCCGCACCAAGCTGTGACCAGTAGGAGGGAACCAATCATGCGGCTATCCCGCATCATCATGGCGCTCACGGTCGGCCTGGCCGTGGTGGCCGTGCCGACGGCAGCGGGGGCGGCGCAGCCGCAGCCGGCGCCCAGTGCGACCACTGACCCGCCCCAACCGCCGCCGTACCCGCCGGTAGTGGCGTCACTGACCGTCAACCGGCCGACGATCTTCCTCGGCGAGACGGTCATCCTGACCGGCACCAACTTCGGCCCGAACGAGACCGTCGACATCTCGGTGACGGTCACCCCGCTGGCCGCTCCGGCCGGCGGTCAGGCTCCGGCTCGCCGGAGCGACGGCAGCACCGTGGCCATGGCCCCGGTGGCCTATCAGGCGAGCGCGCCGCTGAACTTCACGGCGTTCACCAACGCCCAGGGGCGCTTCACCAAGAGCTACAAGCCGTCGGTGACGGGTCTGCTGACCTTCACCGCGACCGGCCGGGAGTCCGGCCGTACCGCCTCGACGGAGCTGCGGGTGCTGCACAAGAAGCAGCCGCTCCCCGTCACCGGTGACAGCCTCGGCACGCCCATGAAGCTCGGTGGCGGCCTGGTCGGCGCCGGAGCGATCATGTTGCTGCTGACCCTGGCCTGGCGTCGCCGCCAGCGCTTCGGTGGTGCCGCGCACTAACCCGCACCACCGGGCAACGCCCGGACAGCACTGAGGCTGACGCCCGTCGGAGCACTCCGATGGGCGTCAGCCTTGTGCTGGGCCCGCGGTCCTGACCGACACGTCTTGATCGACACGGTTTCGGCGAAGTCGCGGTATCAAACCCTCACGGATACCGCGACATCAGCGAAGTCGTGTGGATCAAGCGTGAGCTGGGGGTGTTCTGCCCGCCAGCGTGGGTGGTGTGGTGCCTGGGGTCGGGTTGGTCCGTGTGGTTTGTTCCGTTTGGGTGGTATCGGCGTGTGGTCGAGGCCACTCGTCGGCCGGAATGATGGCCGGGTCGGGGTCGTTACACACCCTGACGATGGCAGGACCACGGCCTGTCGGCGCGATGGTCCGCCCCCGGGAATGACCCCCGAACCCGGGTCGTTACACCTGGACCCCGGCCCGACCGGCACCCCGCTCTATCGGGTGCCAGCGGATGGTCCGCCCCCGGAATGACCTCGGCCCCCGGGTCGTTACAGGTGGACCCGGCGCCGCGAGCCCCCCGCTCGCTGGCCGCCGATGAACCCCTAAGACTTTTGTTGCAGCGCCGGACGAGGTGCTCACGCCCGCTGTATTCAGGCGGGTGTCCTTACCCCCGAAGGAGCTTCCCCCATGAACACGATCATGCGTAAGAGTGTGCTGTCTGTTGCTGGTCTGGCTTTCGCTGGTGGTGTGTTCGCTGGTCCGATCGCCGCCCACGCCAACCCCGTTGACGCGAAGCCTGCCGCTGTTGCGGTGCAGGCGGCTGCGCCGAAGCCGCAGGGCGAGCAGTCGCACATCACGTTGAACGACGAGCAGACCGCCAACGTCAAGGCGATCATCGCCGCGACGAAGAAGGCCGGCCTCCCCGAGCGCGCCGCGGTGATCTCGATCGCGACGAGCCTGCAGGAGTCGAAGCTGGAGAACCTCGGCCACCTCGGCGACGCCAACGACCACGACTCGCTGGGCCTGTTCCAGCAGCGCCCGTCCAGTGGTTGGGGCACGCCGGAGCAGATCACCGACCCGGCCTACTCCACCACCGCGTTCCTCAAGGGCCTCCGGCAGGTTGACGGGTGGCAGGACATGCCCCTGACCGACGCCGCGCAGACCGTACAGGTTTCCGCTTACCCCGACGCCTACGCCCAGTGGGAGCAGCAGGCCACCGACCTGGTCGGCCAGTACTGGAACAGCTGACCCCCACCGCACCAACCGACCGATGGCCGGCACCCACAACGGGTGCCGGCCATCGGCATATCCACCGCGCCGCGAAGGCGGCGGCGGGCCATCCACTCCGAGATCTTGGACAGTTTCCGTTACGTGTGAACGGAAACTGTCCAAGATCTCGTGATGCGGCGACCGTTCGGCGACGTAGTGGAGTGGCGCTGGCGGCGCGGAGTGATCCGATCGGCCGGCGGGTACGTACCTCCCGTCGGGGACCGGCGGAGGGACAGAGGTATGACCGCGGTGGGGTACGGCACGAATCGTGAACCGGAGGCGCCGCCGGAACCCGCCGGTGACGACGTACCGCTGCGGTGGTCCACGGGCTCCCGCCTGCTGGTGGCTGCTGCGGCTGTCGTGCTGCTGCTGGGTGCGGCCGCGGTGGCCGTGATCATCGCGGACCCCGGGCGACTCGGCACGACCCACGCCGGTGGACGCGACGGCATCCGCCCCGACGGCACCCGGCCCGACGGCGTTGGGCGCGCGGGAGGCGTCGCCGACCCGGACGCGGCTGATGGTCGACCCGGTGGGACGGCTACCGACGAGCGGCTGCTCACGGCGCCACTGGCGGGCCGGCAGAAAGGCACCTTCGTGCTCGCGGACGGGGTGTCCTCGTTCGACCTGCGGATGGCCGAGCTGGGGAACGACCTGTACCGGATCAGCAGCCCGGCCGACTCGTCGGTGGTGGGTCGACCGACAGTCACCGGGGAGACCGTCCGACTCGACCTCGCGGAGTCCGGGGAGCGTGGCACACGGGCCGTGCGGGTGCTGCTCAACGAGCGGGTCGCCTGGCGTCTGCACCTCGCCGGCGGGGTGAGCCGTCAGGTCCTGGACCTGGCCCGGGGCCGGTTGCTGGGCGTGGAACTCGTTGGCGGGTCGGCCCACACCGAGATCCTGCTGCCACCGGTCACCGCGGCCGGCACCGGCAGCGCGTCCGGTGCCGGCAGCCCGGAGGGCGCCAGCATCCTGACGGTACGACTCATCGGTGGAACTAGTCAGCTCGACATCCGGCTCGCCGGGGAGACGCCGGTGCGGGTTCGCGTGGGAGTGGGCGCCGGTTCGGTCGCGCTGGGCACCGACCGCTGGGATGGGGTGGGCGCGGGTGCGGTCCTCAGCACGCCGGGTTGGGATCGTGCGACCGAACGGCTCTACCTGGACCTGGTCGCGGGTGCGAACCGGGTGACGGTGTCCGCCGGCGGCCGGTGAGCCGAGTAGCCAAAGGCCAAGGCCGGTGAGCCAAGCAGTCGGCGAACCGAAGCGCTGCGGCCGTGGGTGGGCGTGAGCGTACAGTCGGGCGGTGGAGCGTACCGAGTCGATGCTGGCGCAGACCCGACCGCCTGGTGTGGCCGACGTTGATCCCGGCAGTGTGCTGTTGCCCGGCCACGACGTGCCGTTGGGGCGGTACACCACTGTGCGGCGACTGTTGCCACAGCGTCCCCGCCGCATGGTCGGCGCGTGGTGTTTCGTCGACCACTTCGGCCCGGACGATGTGGCGCAGCGGCCCGGCATGGAGGTGCCACCGCACCCGCACACCGGTCTGCAGACGGTGACCTGGCTGCTGGAAGGGGAGATCCTGCACCGGGACAGCCTCGGCAACGTGCAGCCGATCCGGCCCGGCCAGTTGAACGTGATGACCTCCGGGAACGGCATCGCCCACTCCGAGCGGTCGCCGGCCGACCATCCGCCGGTGATGCACGGCGTACAGCTCTGGGTGGCGTTGCCGGACCCGGCGCGAGCCGGTGCGGCGGACTTCGCGCACCACGCCGACCTGCCGCGCTGGCGCGACGGCGAGGTGGACGTCACCCTGCTGGTCGGTGAGTTCGGTGGGCAGCGGTCACCGGCGGTGGTGCACACCCCGTTGGTGGGGGTGCAACTGGAGCTGGGCGGTGAGGCGCCGACGACGTTGTCGTTGCGGCCCGATTTCGAGTACGCCGTGCTGGCGATGTCCGGCTCGGCGGAGGCCGCCGGGGTGGGGTTCGAGCCGGGGGCGTTGCTCTACCTGGGTACGGGTCGCCGCGAGCTGACCGTGCGGGGAGGGTCGGGGGCCCGGTTGCTGTTGCTGGGCGGTACGCCGTTCGAGGAGCCGCTGGTGATGTGGTGGAACTTCGTGGGCCGCTCGCACGAGGAGATCCTCGCCGCCCGGGAGGACTGGATGGCGGGGGACGCGCGCTTCGGCGTGGTCGCCGACGATGCGGCGCCGCCGCTGCCGGCGCCCGCCCTGCCCACCACCCGCCTCAAGGCCCGCGACCG
>NZ_JBSFBM010000294.1:0-8454 GCF_053592955.1 Micromonospora sp. NPDC002411
CTCGGCCTGATCCGACCCGACGGCGGCCGGATGGCGCTGCTCGGTCTGTCGCCCGTGCACCACCGGCATCGGTACGCCCGCCCCGCTGGGGTGGGACGGGCGCACCGCCCCCGTCGGATGTCGTCACCGACAACGCACAGCGAGTCTGCTCAGGACCACTGTCGATCCGCTCTCAGATCACTATCGCCTGGCTGCGGCGATTTGTGATCGCCGGACTACTCTGCTGAAAGGTGCGGCGGTGAGGCGGGGGAGCAGATGCGGTTCGGGATCCTGGGGCCCCTGCGGGTCGGCGGTGGCGAGTCCACTGTCACCGCGGGTCGGGATCGGGTCGTACTCGCGATGTTGTTGCTCCGGGCCGGCCGGTTGGTGCCGGTGGAGGAGCTGATCGACGCGGTCTGGGAGGAGAATCCTCCGGCCACCGCCCGTGCCCAGTTGCAGACGTGTGTGTCGCGGTTGCGTCGTCGTTTCGCCGAGTTGCAGCTGCCCGGGGATGTCATCGTCACCGACCCGGTCGGGTACGGCATCCGCACCGCCCCGGACGACCTGGATGCCGAGGTCTTCGCCCGTACGGTCGAAGCGGCCCGGGCCGCCGCCGTGACCGGTCGTCCGGCTGAGGCGGGTGAGCGGTTCCGCGCGGCCCTGGCGCTCTGGCGCGGGCCGGCGCTCGGCGGCATCCCCAACCGCAGCGTCCGCCGTCGGGCGCAGACGCTCGACGAGCAGCGCCTGACTGTGCTGGAGGAGTGCGTCGAGGTCGAGTTGCGCCTCGGGCGGGCCGCGGAGTTGATTGGGGAACTGGCCGAGGGCGTCGATCGGCATCCGCTGCGGGAGCGTCTGCGAGGCCAGCTGATGTTGGCGCTGTCGTCGGTGGGCCGGCAGGCCGACGCGCTCACGGTGTACCGGGAGGGCCGGCGGTTCTACGCCGACGAGTTGGGCATTGAGCCGGGTGCCGCGTTGCAGGAGCTGCACCAACGCGTACTCGCCGGCGATCTGGCCGTGACCCGCCCGGAGGAGCGGTCCTTCACCCAGGTCCGGGCGCTGCCCCGGTCGATCAGCGACTTCACCGGACGGCAGGAGACGCTCGGTCGGCTGGTGAAGGAGATCGAGGAAGACGACGCCCGAATTCAACTCCTCGACGGCATGGCGGGCAGCGGAAAAACCACGCTGGCCGTGCACATCGCCACCGCGCTCGGGGACCGCTACCCCGACGCGCACCTCTTCATCGACCTGCACGGGCACAGCGAACGAGCACCGCTGCCGGCCACCACCGCCCTTGCCGCGCTGCTCCGCCAGCTCGGCGTCCCCGGCGACCGGATGCCCGCCGACACCGACGAACGCGCTGCCCTGTGGCGCAGCCAACTGTCCGGACGGCGGGCGATCGTGGTGCTCGACAACGCCGCCAGCGCCGCTCAGGTTGCACCGCTGCTGCCCAGCGGCCGGGACACCCTCACCCTGATCACCAGCCGCCGCCGGCTCGTCGGGCTGGACGGTGGCAAGCCGACGTCGCTGGCTGTGCTGGACCCCGAGGAGGCAGTGGAGCTGCTCGGGCGGGTGCTGGGTCCCGACCGGGTCGCCGCCGAGCCGGAGGCGGCTGCCGAGGTGGCCAGCCGTTGCGGGTACCTGCCCCTGGCGATCCGGCTGGCGGGGGCCCGGCTCGTCCACCGGCCCCGGTGGCAGGTCCACGACCTGGCGGACCGGCTCGCCCCGGGACGGGACACCCTGACCAAGCTGTCGGCCGGCGAGCGTTCCGTCGGGCAGGCGTTCTCCCTGTCGTACGCGCAGCTCGAACCCGACCAGCAGCGGATGTTCCGGCTGTTGGCGCTGCACCCGGAGGGGTCGTTCGACGATCGGGTGGCGGCGGCGGTCGTCGACCTGCCCCTGCCGGAAGCCCAGAGTCTCCTGGACAATCTCGCCGACTCGCACCTCGTCGACGAACCGGCACTCGGCCGATTCCGGTTCCACGACCTCATGCGCGAGTACGCCCAGCAACTGCTGGAGACCAGCGAGACGGCAGCGAGCCGAAGGTCCGCCACCGTCCGGCTTCTTGATCACTACCTGCACGTGGCGCACGCTCTCGCCAATCAGATGGAACCGGTGGCCAGCCGTTCCGCCCTGGTGCTGCCGGAACCCCCGCGAGCCGATCTGGTGCAGAAGTCGGCTGCGGATGGGGCCGCCTGGTTCGACGCCAACCGGGCCGCGCTGCCGGCGCTGGTGCGGCTGGCCGCCGCAGAGGGGCAACTGGAACGTTGCTGGCAGCTGGCCCGCACGTCCTGGTTCCACCTGTTCATGAGCGGCCACCTGGACGAGCTGGTGGACGTCCACACAGTCGCGTTGCGCGCCGCCGAGCAGCTCGGTGACGCGGGGGCCATCGCCACCGTGCAGAACTATCTCTCCTCGGGCTACTTCCGGCTCGGGCGGTTCGCGGAGGCCATCAAGTTGATGGAGGTCGCGCTTCGACTGCGTCAGCAGCTCGGCGACCGGCGTGGTGAGGCGACTGTCCGCCGGAACCTGGCCGTCGCGTACGGGGCGAACTGGCAGCTTGCTCCCGCGTTGGTCCACTCCGCCGCGGCGCTGGCGCTCGTCTCCGCCAGGGACCAGCCGGCGGAGGTCGTCGCGATGCTCAACAACCAGGCGATCCTGCTGATGGCCTGGGGCCGTTACCCGGAGTCGCGGCGGGTCTCGCGGCGTCAGCTGAGCCTGGCCCGCGAGATCGGGGACATGAGCGCCCTGTGGAACGCGCTGGGGCACCTGGGCGCGGTGCGGGCGCGACTCGGCGACTACGCGGGTGCACGCCGGTTCCTGCGGTTGACGTTGCAGTTCAAACGCCGCCAGGTCAACCGCTTCGGCGAGGGTGAGGTCCTCAACGAACTGGGCGCGATCGAGCGGATCCTGGGCCGGCCCGAGGCCGCCGCGACGCTGCACCGCGAGGCGCTCGGCGCGGTGACGAAATCCGGAGACCGCACCGGCGCCTGCGTGTCGCGCAACTTCCTGGCCCGTGCGCTTCTCGACCAGGGGGACGTCACCAGCGCTGCCGACCTGTACCGGCGTGTGCTCGCCGAAGCCGTCCGAATGGGTGCCCGGCACGAGCAGGCCCACGCGCTGGACGGGATCGCCCGCTGTCTGCGGGACACCGACCCGGCCGCGGCCCGGTCACACTGGATCCGCGCGCTGGACCTGTTCCGGCAGATCGAGTCGCCGGACCAGCACGAGGTGAGCCGACTGCTCACCGAGTTGGGCTGATGGGCCATCAGCGGTCTGCCGGCGGCGGGGCAGCTCACCGTCGGCCAGCACCGAGCGGTCCGACACGCGTGGAAGCGCCAGGCTTTCGCCTGGCGCTTCCGGCGTCGGTAGTTCTGCACCGACATCGGTACGCCCGCCCCGCTGGGGTGGGACGGGCGCACCGCCCCCGTCGGATGTCGTCACCGCCAACCTGGAACAAGTTTCCGGTGTGCCGCACTCGATCCGCTCTCACATCGCTATCACCGTGCTGTGTCGGGCGGTGATGACGGGACTACGCTGCTGGTTGGTGCGCCACGGGGGTGGAGGAGTAGATGCGGTTCGGGATCCTGGGGCCTCTGCGGGTTGGTGGTGGTGAGGCCACTGTCACCGCGGGTCGGGATCGAATCGTGCTCGCCACGCTGCTGTTGCGGGCCGGTCGGCTCGTGCCCGTCGACGAGTTGGTGGACGCCGTGTGGGAGGACAGCCCCCCAGCCACCGCCCGGGCCCAGTTGCAGACCTGCGTGTCCCGGTTGCGCCGCCGGTTCACCGAACTCGACCTCGCACCCGAGCTCATCGTCACCGACCCGGTCGGATACGGCGTCCGGACCACCCCGAACGACCTGGATGCCGACGTCTTCGTTAGAGGCGTGGAGACGGCCCGGGCCGCCGTTGTGGCCGGCCGGTTGGCCGAGGCGCGTACAGGTTTCCGCGCCGCCCTGGCGCTGTGGCGAGGGCCGGCACTCGCTGGCATCCCCAGCGTCAGCGTCCGTCGTCGGGCGCAGGCGCTCGACGAGCAACGCCTCACCGCGCTGGAGGAGTGCGTCGACGTCGAGCTGCGGCTCGGCCGGGCCGCGGAGCTGATCGAGGAACTGGCGGAGAGCGTCGATCGGCATCCCCTGCGGGAACGCTTGCGTGGTCAACTGATGCTGGCCCTGTCGTCGGTCGGGAGACAGGCGGACGCCCTCGCCGTCTATCGGGAGGGCCGACAGACATACGCCGACGAGTTGGGCATCGAACCGGGCGCCGAATTGCAGGAGCTGCACCAGCGGGTGCTCGCCGGCGACCTCGCCCTGGCCGGTCGACCGGCTCAACCCGTCGGCCCGGTCCGCTCACTGCCCCGGGCGATCGGGGATTTCATCGGTCGGCAGGAGACGGTGGCCCGCCTGGTCAAGGAGATCGAGGAGGACGGCACCCGGATCCAGGTGGTCGACGGGATGGCCGGCAGCGGCAAGACCACGCTCGCCGTACACGTCGCGACCGCGCTCGCCGACCGTTATCCCGACGCCCAGCTCTTCATCGATCTGCACGGGCACAGCGAACGCCGACCGTTGACGCCGGCCACGGCCGTGGCGGCCCTGCTGCGCCAGCTCGGCGTGCCGGCGGAGCGGGTGCCGGAGAACCTTGACGACAGGTTGGCGCTGTGGCGGATCGAGTTGGCCGGTCGGCGAGCGTTGGTGGTGCTGGACAACGCCGGCACCGCCGACCAGGTGGCCCCGCTGCTGCCCAACGGCCCGCACTGCCTGGTCCTCATCACCAGTCGTCGTCGACTGGTCGGGCTCGACGAGGGTCGGCCGTCGTCACTGCCGGTCCTCGACGCCGATGAGGCGATCGAACTGCTCGGCCGGGTTGCTGGCCTAGATCGGATCGCCGCCGAACCGGAGGCGGCGGCCGAGGTGGCGCGTCGCTGCGGCCACCTGCCGCTCGCCATCCGGTTGGCCGGCGCACGCCTCGCGCATCGGCCTCGCTGGAGGGTCGCGGACCTCGCCGAGCGGCTGGTCACCGGAGCGGGTCCGCTGGCCGAGCTGACCGCCGGGCAGCGCTCGGTGGGGCAGGCGTTCGCCCTGTCGTACGAGCAGGTCTCACCGACGGCGCAGCGGCTGTTTCCGCTGCTCAGCCTGTATCCGGGGGGACGCCTGGACAGCCGAGTTGCCGCCGCCCTTGCCGAGCTGCCCCTGACCGACACCCAGGACCTGCTTGACGAGTTGGTCGACGCGCACCTGGTGGACGAGGTGCAGCCGGGCTGGTACCGGCTACACGACCTGCTCCGTGAGTACGCCCGGCTGCTGCTCGCCGGCCCGGAGCGGCACATCGAGCGCCGGGCCGCAGTGGAGCGGCTGCTGGACCACCATCTGTCCATCACGTTGGCGATCGCCCGGAGGATCGAGGCGGCGGGCAGTCGCCGCAACATTCCCGCGGACACGCCCCGGCGTCCGGATCTGATGGCTGTGCCGGTGGCCGAGGGGTGGGGGTGGTTCGAGGAGAACCACACCGGGCTCACCGCCCTCGTTCGGGTAGCCGAGGAGGAAAGCTTCCCGGTTCATTGCTGGAAGCTGGCCCGGGCCTGCTGGCGGCTCAACTTCGAGGGCGGGCACCTCGACGAGCTGATCGAGACCCACACGATCGGGCTTCGCGTAGCCGAGCGGCTGGGCGACGAGGCGGCCATCGCCCTGATGCTGAACTACCTCTCCTCGGCGTACTTCCGGCTGGCCCGCTTCCCGGAGGCGATCCGGTCGATGGAGGTGGCGCTCAGGTTGCGCCGCCAGCTCGGGCTGCGCGGCGACGTGCTCAGCACGCTCTGGAATCTCGGCATCTCGTATGCCGCGAACGGTGACTTCCGGCAGGGCAAGGCGAAGTTCGACGAGGCACTCAGCATGATCCGCAGCCTGGCCGACGTGCATGAGCTGACCAATCTGTTGCACAACCTGTGCTACGCGTTGATCCGGTGGGGGCGGTACGACGAGGCCCTGCGCCACGCCCGACTGCATCTCCTGCTGGCTCGCCAGGCGAAGGACCTCCGGCAGACCCACAATGCGCTGGGGCATCTCGCGATAATCCGGCACCGGATGGGCGACCTGGGTCCTGCCCGCCGCCTGCTGCGGGTCGCGCTGTCCCTCAAACGCCGGCTAGGCGACCGTTTCGGCGAGGGAGAGGTGCTCAACGAGATCGGCATGATGGAACGCGTCGCCGGCGACCCGGAACGTGCCGCCGCCCTGCACCGGGACGCGCTGGTAGCGATGATGGAGGCCGGCGACCGGATGGGGGAATGTGCGTCCCGCAATCTGCTGGCCCGGGCGATCCTGGAGCAGGGGGACGCCGCCAGCGCGCTCGACCTGCACCGCCGGGTGCTCGCCGACGCCAGCCGGCTCGGCGCCCGCTACGAGAAGGCCTGGGCGTTGGAGGGCGTCGCCCGCTGCGTACGGGCCACGGATCCGACGGCGGCCCGCGCGCACCTGGAGCAGGCGCTGACGCTGTTCCGGCAGATCGAGTCGCCGGACCGGCACGAGGTGGAGAGGCTGCTCACCGAGTTGGGCTGACGGATCATCTGCGGGTCGGCCACGGGCGCGGCAGGATGGTACGCGTGACGACTCCAGAGGCGACCGGTTACCGCATCGAACGCGACTCGATGGGCGAGGTGGAGGTGCCCGCCGAGGCGCTGTGGCGGGCGCAGACCCAGCGTGCGGTGCAGAACTTCCCGATCTCCGGCCGGGGCATCGAACCGGCCCAGATCAAAGCCCTCGCCCAGATCAAGGGTGCGGCGGCCGAGGTCAACGGCGAGCTTGGCGTGATCGACGCGAACGTGGCCGCCGCCATCACCGCCGCCGCCGCCCACGTGGCCGACGGTGGTTACGACGACCAGTTCCCGGTGGACGTCTTCCAGACCGGCTCGGGCACGTCGTCGAACATGAACACCAACGAGGTGATCGCCACCCTGGCGAGCCGTGAGCTGGGCTCACCGGTGCACCCGAACGATCACGTCAACGCCTCCCAGTCGAGCAACGACGTCTTTCCGTCCTCGATCCACCTGGCGGCCACCCAGTTCATCGTGGAGGACCTGCTGCCGTCGTTGGCGCACCTTGCCGCCGCGCTCGAGGCCAAGGCCGCGGAGTTCGAGACGGTGGTCAAGGCGGGGCGTACGCACCTGATGGACGCCACACCGGTCACCCTCGGCCAGGAGTTCGGCGGGTACGCCGCCCAGGTCCGCTACGGGATCGAACGGCTGGAGGGCGCGCTGCCCCGACTGGCCGAGCTGCCGTTGGGCGGCACCGCCGTGGGCACCGGGATCAACACCCCGCTCGGCTTCGCCGCCGCGGTGATCGACAAGCTGCGCGAGTCGACCGGGTTGCCGTTGTCCGAGGCGCGCAACCACTTCGAGGCGCAGGGCGCCCGCGACGCGCTGGTGGAGACTTCGGGGCAGCTGCGGACCCTTGCGGTAGGCCTCTACAAGATCGCTAATGACATCCGGTGGATGGGTTCCGGCCCGCGCGCCGGCCTCCGTGAGTTGCGCATCCCCGACCTCCAGCCGGGCTCGTCGATCATGCCCGGCAAGGTCAACCCGGTCGTCGCGGAGGCGATGCGGCAGGTCTGCGCCCAGGTGATCGGCAACGACGCGACGGTGGGCTTCGCCGGCTCGCAGGGCGACTTCGAGCTGAACGTGATGCTCCCCGTGATGGGCCGCAACCTACTGGAGTCGATCCGGCTGCTGTCCGCGGTGAGCCGGCTCTTCGCCGACCGGCTGGTGGTCGGCCTCGTCGCGGACGCCGAGGTCTGCCTGGCGTACGCCGAGGGTTCGCCGTCGATCGTCACCCCGCTCAACCGCTACCTGGGGTACGACGAGGCCGCGTCGATCGCCAAGGAGGCGTTGGCCAAGCAGACCTCGATCCGTGAGGTGGTGATCTCCCGGGGCCACGTCGACTCGGGCAAGCTCACCGAGACCCAGTTGGACGAGACGCTGGACCTGCTCCGGATGACCCACCCCTGACCTGCTCGGCGCGGACACCGCGTGGTGCCGTCCAGCCGAGGAAGCGGGTGAAGAGCGCTGCCGGGTCCGGGCCGTCGTGCGGGTTGAGCCGGTACAGGTCGGCCGCCGCGTCGTGGAGGACCGTGCACAGGTAGACGCTCAACGCGATCCGGTCGTGGGCGTACTCCTGGCAGAGGGTGAGCCGGGCCACCGGGCACGGCCACGGCGCGGCGCAGACCCGGCAGAGCCAGAGCGGGCGCAGTGGCAGGTGCGTGCGGCGTGGAGTCGGCGCTCGGTCGTCCAGGGTGGTCCGGGACATGGTGTTGCCGTCCTTTCGAGCTGACTCGTTTGTGGCATCACCCCCGCCGTCCGCCCCACCGCCCAAACTGCCGAGATCTTGGACAGGCCCGGGGGACGTACATCTTCCCGCCGAAGCCGTCGCTGCGCCTGGTGGCCGACACGTTCGCGTACTGCCGCAAGGAGGTGCCGAAGTGGAACAC
>NZ_JBSFBM010000295.1:0-8452 GCF_053592955.1 Micromonospora sp. NPDC002411
CAGGCGCCGCAACTCCCGAGGGGGCAACGGCAGTAACGAGCGCGGGAAGCGCAGGAGCAGCAGCTGACTAACTGGCGCATCCGGGGTGAATTCGGCCACGTAGGGCCGGGAGGTGTCATACAGTATCAGGTCCCCCACGCCGAAATCTGTGCGCTGGCCGTCTTGCGTGATCATGCCGCCACCGCGCACAAGGCAACCCAGCTTGAACACCTCGGGATCGGCCTGCCGAATGAGCTTGGGAGTACGGTGGACCGAGTGCGGCATCGTGGTCATTAATGTCGCCTGCACGGGACCGAAATCGCTGATTCCGACCTGAGCCCGAAATCCGGGCTCCCACTGCGATTCACAGCGTAAATCGTAGGGCACCCAGAGCTTCGAGTTTACCTCGCGCCAGAAGGCGAACCCGTCTTCAACCGGGACCTCGGTGGTGCTGACTACGTCCATGACTCACCTTCGCGCTGTCGCTGCAGGGGTCAGACCACGATAGCTTGGCGTCGATATAGCGGCGTTGCGATGTTATGGTGCGGGTCAGGCATTGAGGGCTTTTCATCGTGATGGGCCTGGTCGCGATGGGTGGCAGGCAGCGTCTGTCGACATAGGACGAGGCTCCCGGTAAGACAGCCGTCGACCAAGACCCGATGCCCCAACCGGGAGCCTCGCTGTGCTGTCTCACCCGTCTGCGGTCGCGCTGTCCAGCCGCACTCTGAACCACCTGGCCGACCTCATCCGCGCCGAACGCACCCGCCGCCGCGGCCGGTGGCGACGTCTTGATGCCGGCAGGCCCTGCTCACCCTGGCCCATCTGCGTAACGGTGACACCATCGCTCGACTGGCCTGCGGCTTCGCGGTCAGCGTCACCACGGTCTGCCGGTACGTCCGAGAAGCCATCGACTTGCTCGCCACGCACGCCGAGGACCTGAACGCAGCCATGCGGCGCATCGCCAGGATCGCGTACGCGATCCTGGACGGCACCCTGATCCCGATCGACCGAGTCGCGGACCAGAGGCCGTACCACTCCGGCAAGCAGGCCCGTCCGGCATGATCAGATCGCTACAGGTTTCGATGCGTCTCGGTAACAAGCTGAGCTACATCAGTATGAAGAACATGGAGCTCACCCGGCTGCTGATCTAGCCGGCGAGGATCCGGGCCACGGCGGTGCTCAGCACGCGTACGCCGCGGGTCGAGCCCGCCTCCAGCCCGGTCAGGTCGCGCACCCGGGTCAGCCGGTAGTCGAGCGTGCGCGGGTGGATGCACAGCGCGGCCGCGGTGTCGAGCCGGTTCATGTCGTGCTGGTAGTAGGCGTCCAGCGTGGCGACCAGGTCGGGGCCGGCGTCGAGTTGCGCCGCCACCACCTGGAGCCACTGCCCGACCTCCGCCAGTCGGGCGGCGCCCAGCTCGGCGAAGACGTCGGTGACCGTGTACGCGTGGCGCGGCACGGCCCGCACCGGTGCGACCTCGCTGACCTGCCGGGCCAGCGCCACGGCGTCGCCGATCGCGCGCACCCGCCCAGGCGCGGTGCCGGCCGCGCACGGCCGGCCGGTCATCGAGGCCACGTCGCGGGCCAGCGCGAGCCCGCGCTCGACCGCCGGCTGCCGGCCGCCCGGCGAGCTGGGGATCAGCGCGACCACCTCGTGCGGCTCCGGCCAGCTCAGCGGCATCCAGTGCGTCTTCAGCAACGCGCCGGCGAACTCGTCCCGCGCCGCCTGGTCCGGCCCGGGCGACCCGCCGGCCACCCGGACCACCGTCGCGACGACGTGGTCGGGGACCGGCATGTGCAGGCCGCGCGCCAGGTCGGTCGCGCTGTCGTCGCCGGCCAGCAGCATCACCGTCAGCAGCCGCACCTGGGCGACGGTCGCCAGCGCGCGCCGCTGCCCCTCGATCCAGCCCCGGGTGTACGCGCCCTGGGCGGCCAGTCCCGCAGGAGCCAGCCAGGCGAGCGTGTGCATCGTCGCGGCGATGTCGTTCGGGCCGGCCGCCTCGTACACCTCGCGCAGCGTCAGCCGGGTGTGCACGAGCAGCACCTGCCGCTGCGCGGTCAGGGTGAGTCCCTTCTCGCCGCGCTGGCGGCCCATCGCGGCCATCAGGTCCAGATCCTGCACGTGGAACGGCGCGCTGTCCGCCGCGAGGTCGACGGTGCGCTGACGGAGGAAGACCGCGAAATCGAGCATCTCCGACCGCACCCGCGGCATGGCCGCGAGGTTGCGGTATTCCAGCAGCTCCTCCTGGTAGGCGTCCACCGCCCGGCGGGCGTTGTCGGCCACTCGCTGCCGCCACAGGCTGAACAGACCGCCCATGCCGGTCAACGATAATCGATGCGTTCCGGCCACTCCGCCCGGTTGACGCGGACCGGACAGCCTTGCGGACATTCGCAAGAACCGGGGTACGCCGGCGACCCGGTTCTCGCAATATCACGAAGACCCGGCCACCGGCACCCTGGAACGCTTCGCCATGGACGTCAGATGACGGCCCGGCCGGGTCGGGCGCGACCAGGTACGCGCCCCGGCATCCGCAGATCACACAGCATTTGAGAGGTGGTTCTGGTTATGACATGGCGTAGTCGACCCTCCGCCGGAGCACGATCCAGCAGTCTCCGCGCATCCAGTCTGCTGTTGGCCGCGACGGCGATGATCGCCGCGTTCATGGCCGCACCGTCCGCGGCGGTCGCGGCACCCGCGCCGAGCGGCGACGCGGCTGTCGCCGCCATCGGAGCCGAGCGGGCATCGGCGAGCTCCGCCGGCACGTTGAGCGTCACGACGTCGACGGCGGCCGCCGCCTCACCGGCGAAGGGCGGCGGTTTCTCGGTGATGTCGGGCTCCTGCCCGTACGCCGGGCAGTACATCGACCCGTGGCTGATCGTGTTCCAGGGCTGCACCCTCAGCGGCCAGCCGACGACCGCGGTCAGCGCCCGGTGCTCCAACGGGGCCACCCTGGGCCCCGTGCACGTGCCGCCCGGCGTCTACGACATCTATGTCGACTGCTACCCGGCGTTCTTCAGCTCGCTCACGTTCATCTGATCGCCCCACCCGGCACGGATCCCGTTGCGGGATCCGTGCCGGCGGTGCCGGTCTCACGGCAGCGCGTCCAGGTGCGGGCCGACCGTGCTGGCGAAGCGGTTGCCGTTCGTCACGTCCCAGTTGACCGACCAGGTCATCGCGCCGCAGGACCGACAACGGTCGGCCGCGTCCGTCGACCGCGAGGTGGATCTTCGTGCTCGGCCCGCCCGCGCGGGATCGACCGATGCCCTAAAGGACCGGGTGGACACGGCCTGCGCGTTGGGGCTCAGCACATTGTCCAGTCCTCGACAGCCAGGACCAGTTCTTCAGCACGGGCAACCGAGATGCTCTGCTGTTCAGCAATATCCGCCAGCACTGCTTCCTCGCTGACGTCGACGTTGTCCTCGGTTGCCTGGTTGAACTCGGCGTTGAGCACATAGGCCTGCTCCGACGGCACCTGGCACTCATCAGGCTGCGACAGCTTGTCGCGAACGACGACCTGATGCAGCCGGTAGCCCTGCCACGAAGCGGCGTCTCCGTTGGCGGCGTCCGTCCAGCGCCCCTCGGGCGCCCATTCGAACACCGCGTAGCTCGGCACCACCTCACGTCGGTCGTACGTGACAACGATTGACAGCGCCTGCCACCCCTGCCCTCGATGGCTCTCCACGATCTGCGTCGCCACGTCGATGACCTGCCGGCCGTCGACGGGAAAGACGCGTAGCTCGACCCGCAAGGCCAGACGGCGAGCGCCGGATCCGGAGCTGACGTCCCGACGCTCGAAGGTGTCGAAGACGGGTAGGCCCTGTCCAGGCGTCGGTAGCCGAGACGGCTGTGCGGGGGGCCGTGGCCGGTTGGCTAGGTAAAGCGGTGGTGCGAACCGGCTCAGGTGTTCGGGTACCTGCTGACGGCGTGCAGTCTCACCTGGCCTCGGCTGGCCCCCTGTTGTCCTCGCCCGACGGCACGCTACTGGCACGCTGGGTTGCTCCGCTCGGCCGCTGCCGACCACCAGAGTCAATGGCAGTTGCGTTGACCACCTCGCACAAGATCGAATGTTGTTGTGAGCAGGATCGCTGAAGTCGTCGTGCTGGCTGCCGACGCCCACGAGGTCATGGCCCCTCTGACCCAAGACAACGACGGCACACGTCCGTGGCACAACATCTTCGTGCCAATCGAAAGCCAGTGGGCAGGCACGTTCGGCCGCGGCTGGGCCGCCGAGTTCACCCATCGACGACACTGGGCCAAGCTGCTGGAGTACCTGGAGGCCGTGCCCTGGCCACGTCCCGACACGGTACAGGTGCTGATCCACGACGAAGAGGACGACTGCTTCGGCCTCTGGATGCTGTACGACGGCAAGCTGCTCGAAGTACCGCTTCCCTGCACCGAGCGGTACATCGAGCCAAGCTCGGGGACCGAGGATGATTCCACGGGCATCAGCTATCTGCTCCGGACAGACAGCGGCCTGACGATGCTCGAACTGCCTACGGTGAACCGTCCGACGCCGTAGCCCTGAACCCGCGCCGTCAGTTTGGAAGAGCGTGATCCGGCGCCCGTGGTGCCCGGAACGCCTGCTCATCGTGGCCGTGGGTCTGACCGCTCGTGCCCGCCGGTGACTGCTTGCGGCGCGCGCTTACTGGCCCGTGGACGGCCCGTCTGGGACTCCGTCCCACACTCGTCGGGCTGGCGTGATCTCCTCGGTCGGGCAGGCTCGTCTCTGCCCGAGGTTCCCCGGGCGGGACAAGGCTCGCCGTAGGCGACCGCGAAGCGGCTTGGCCTTGGCGCGCCGGGGGAACCTCAAGCAGCCGTCTAGCCCGTGTTTCGTAAGTGGGGGTCGGTCGGGTGAGGTCACGGCGTGGCGGTGATCGCTAACTGAAGAGGTCTCCGGTAAGTGGGTTAGCGACCAAGCAAACCTGAATACCGGAGACCTCGTGGCCAGCCTAGCGGCGGCGGCGCGGCATGACCTGAGCGACATCCAGTGGCAGCACCTGCACCCGTTGCTGCCTGCGGAATCCTCGCGGGGAAGACCGTGCACGTGGACCAAACGACAGATCATCGACGGCATACGGTGGCGGGCACGCACCGGCGCCCCCTGGCGTGACGTGCCCGCGAACTACGCCCCATGGCAAACGCTGTATCGATGGTTCCGCCGCTGGCAGCGTGATGGCACCTGGGCCCGCGTCCTGGCCGGGCTGCAAGCCGCCGCAGATACGGCCGGGCGCATCGACTGGAGCGTCAGCGTCGACTCCACGATCAGCCGCGCCCATCAACACGCCGCCGGCGCCCGTCGTGACGGCGACCGACAGAAAGAACCACCCTGCGGAATCCATACCGAGCCCGCCGATCACGCGCTGGGCCGTCCGCGGGGCGGATGGACCACCAAGACCCATCTCGCCTGCGAACAGGGTCGCAAGGTCCTGGCCACCGTCGTCACGGCCGGGCACCGCGGTGACAGCCCGCAATTCACCACGGTCCTCGACCGCATCCGGGTCAGCCGGCCCGGGCCCGGTCGGCCCCGGACCCGCCCGCAGCAGGTCCTCGCGGACCGGGCCTACACGTCCAGGGCCAACCGCGCCTACCTGCGCCGACGAGGAATCAAGGCCTGCATCCCGAGCAAGGCCGACCAAGACGCCCACCGCCTCGCGAAAGGCTCCCGCGGCGGCCGGCCACCCGCCTTCAACCCTGAGACCTACCGCCGACGCCACGCCGTGGAGTGCGGCATCAACCAGCTCAAACAACACCGCGCCATGGCCACCCGCTACGACAAACTGGCCGTGCGCTACGAAGCCACCCTGACCATCGCCGCCATCAATCAATACCTCCGAGCCTTATGAAACACGGGCTAGATGTACTGGGGGCTGTCTCGCTAAGGGTGTTTCCGGCGATCTTGGTTAGTAGGTTTCAGCGGCTGGGAAGCGGTCGCTGAAGGTGATGGCGAAGGCGTTCAACGCGGGTTTCCAGCGCATCGTCCATCGGGTTCTGCCTGCTCCGGTGGGGTCCAGTGACCGGGTCACCAGGTACAGACACTTCAACGCGGCCAGCTCGTTGGGGAAGTGGCCGCGGGCCTTCACGGCCCGCCGGTAGCGGGCGTTCAACGACTCGATCGCGTTCGTGGAGCAGATGACTTTGCGGATCTCCACGTCGTAGTCGAGGAACGGGATGAACTCGGCCCAGGCGTTGTCCCACAGGCGGATCACCGCCGGATACCGCTCGCCCCACTTCTCCGCCAAGTCGTCGAACGCCGCCCTGGCCGCTTGCGCGTTGACGGCGGTGTAGATCGGTTTGATGTCGTGCTTGAGCGCGTCCCAGTACTTGCGGGAGGTGAGCCGGAAGGTGTTGCGAATCAGGTGGATGATGCACGTCTGGACCACCGTGCGGGGCCACACGTTCGTCACCACCTCGGGCAGGCCTTTGAGGCCGTCGCAGACGAGGAAGAACACGTCCTTCACGCCCCGGTTCCGCAGGTCGGTCAGCACGCTCATCCAGAACTTCGCACCCTCACCACCGGTGCCGGCCCACAACCCGAGGATGTCCTTCTCCCCGTCGAGGGTGACCCCGATCGCGGCGTAGAACGGACGGTTCGCCACTTGCCCGTCGCGAACCTTGACCACGATCGCGTCGATGAACACCGCCGCGTAAATCTCATCCAACGGGCGGTGCGACCAGTCGGTCATCTCCTCGATCACCTTGTCGGTGATCCGCGAGATCGTCTCCTTGCTGACCGAGGCGCCATAGATCTCGGCGAAATGCGCCGAGATCTCGCCCGTGGTCAAACCTTTGGCATACAACGACAGCACCACCTCGTCGACCCCGGACAGGCGCCGTTGCCGTTTCTGGACGATCTGCGGCTCGAAGGTGCCGGCCCGGTCCCGCGGCACGTCGATCTGCACCGGCCCGTTGGCCTCGGTCAGCACCGTCTTCGCCCTGGTGCCGTTGCGGACGTTGCCCGACTCCACCCCAGCCGACTCATGTTTCTCATAGCCGAGGTGCTCGGTCATCTCCTCGTTCAGCGCGGTCTCCAGGACCGTCTTGGTCAACTGCCGCAGCAGCCCGTCCGGGCCGGTCAGCGACAGTCCCTGCTCCTTCGCGGCTCGGACCAGCTCGGCGGCGGCCTTCGCCTCCGCCGACGGCTCCGCCCGCTTCTTACGTCCGGTCTGGTCGTTCAGTGTCGCGGTCATCACGGCACCCTCCTCACCAGGCACAACGCCCGATGGGTCAGGCCGGAAACACCTTTAGATCCACAGACCCTACAGCTAGAGCGGGCCGGGCAGGCGAGACGAACACCGAGGTAGCGGTGAGGACGGCCGTCGCCAAGGCCAGCAATTGACGCATCAGAACTGAGATCGAAGAGCGGCCATTTGGCTGATCATCACTGTCAAGTTCTCACCGCAGCATGGCCGCGCTCGAACAACTGGTGAAAACACGGCCGAACAACAGGCGTTGCACGGCCGGCGCCCCTCACGCGTCGATTACGCCGATGACCTGCCGAAACTCCAGATCAGGCGAGTGCGACTGGAGTACTAACTACCATCACTGTTGATCGGGCCGAAATGAGCATAGTTCCTAACCTCGTGGCCACAATTGAATCAGGAACTTCTCAAAACCTCGTGGGAAGGTCGGAGCCTCATCGTTGTCCATCGACTCGAATGCCCCCTCATTTAACTCCGCCGGCTCCAGGCTCCAACCCTCGAAAGCTCGGATGAGATCCTCCCGTCCTTTAACGTAGAGACGGGCGCGGTATTTGCCTGCGATCGGAATCTCGATAAATAAATCTACAGGCCCTTCGGTGACAACGCTGGCCCGAAGGGCAGCGGCGTACAGGTGACACTCGCACTCGCCCTTCTCGTCCCAGGCAGCAGGGGACATAGGTGATGCGGCCTGCGGAGGCGGTTCTTGTGCCCACAACTGGAGGGTCACCTCTGCCTCATGGCTGCTTGCCGCACTTGTGACGGTAAGCCAACCCGTGCCACCCCTAATTCTCCCTTGATCGGGAAGCTGCGGATGCTCGTACGTAGAAGCTGCGGGATTCTGTAGATAGAATGCAGAATACTCGACGAAGACAAGACCTGACGACTGTGACACAAAACCCATGGCACCCCCAACGGCGCGGACTGGACCCACTGAATTCGACTGGGGCGATAGTCCAGTCGGGTCCAGTGCGGATCAAGGTGTAATTTCTACGTAACGCTCGGGTAATCCTCCCCGGCGACTAACAACATGGCGGCTAGCCCAGCAGACGATGGCGCAGCCCAGCCGAGGGTGGGAAGACCTCGCGGCCGTCGTCACCGATCTTCCGACGCCCGCCCAGGAGGCGAAACCGAACCTGAGGCCCTCACCGCGTGCGCGCCGCGATGACTCCCGATACACGTTCACCATCGGCGGACCTTGCTGCACGCAACGAACCTCTCGGTCACCGAGGCGCTGCTCTCAGCTCCGATGCAGCCAGGTAGCGGCTCGCTCGTAGTA
>NZ_JBSFBM010000296.1:0-8443 GCF_053592955.1 Micromonospora sp. NPDC002411
GGTACGCGCCGGGCCGCCTCGGGTGTCGCTCACGCCGTCTGCTGGCGCGTCTTACGGGCGGTGTCGATCATGTCCCAGACCACGATCGCGGCGGTACCCAGCGCGATGGCCAGCCCGATGCCGTCCCGGTTGTCCGCCTCCGCCACCCAGCTCAGCCGCTCGCCCAGGGCCGGGTTGAGCAGCCGGTCGGAGAGCGCCAGCCACACCAGCGGCACCGAGAATGCCAGGTTGAGCACTGCCTTGACGCCGAACAGGGCCCAGGTCCAGCGCCCGATCCGGTACTTCACGACCTCGAAGATCACGCTGGCGACCAGCACCACGATCAACGCCGGCAGCCAGAACGACCACAGGGCCGGGTCGAGGATCGGGATGTTCTCGCCGTCGGTGCCCCTGACCCAGGACTGGTAGTGCTGGAACGGCAGGTAGCCGATGGTCAGCACCAGCATGATCACCGACGCGATGGTGTCGGCGAGGGGGATGCCCCGGCGCACCGGGGCGTCGGGCAGTTGGTCGACGGTCCACTCCGGCAGGTCCACGGCCGTCTGGGTGCGCTCGATGATGGCGAAGGTCAGGGTGAGCCAGAAGGTGATCTGAACGGCCACCTGCATGGCCACGACGAGGCCCGGCCCGATCGCGCCGAAACCCTTTCCCTCGGCGGCTTCCACGATGGTGACGATCGTGCCGACGAGCGCCGGGATGAAGCTGAGCAACAGCTTCAACAGCCGCAGCCAGAGCAGGTAGTAGGTCGGGCCGATCAGTTGCAGCCGGCGGTCGGCGTACCGGGCGGCCAGCACGTCGGGGTTGCCCAGCTCGGTGAGCACCTCCCGCTCGGCGGTGGTGGCGTCCTGGCCGCCGTCGGTCCGACCCTCGATCATGTCGTCGATGGAGGCGCGCAGCTCGCTGGCGATCTCGTCGCGTCGCGGAGCGGGCACCGAGCGCAGGGTGGCGGCGAGGTAGCGGTCGGTCAGGGTGTTCATCGGTCCACTCCTTGGATCAGCCCGGTGACGGAGGTCTGCACGGCGGCGAGGTCGTCGAGCAGCCGGCTCAGCATCGACTCGCCCTCGTCGCTGGTCCGGTAGAACTTGCGCGGCCGGCTCTCCTCGGTGTTCCACTCGCTGGTCAGCAGCCCCTGGTCCTCCAGGCGGCGCAGCAGCGGATAGAGGGTGTTGGCGTCCACCGGGAAGCCGTGTTCGGTGAGCCGTTGCAGCAGTGCGTAGCCGTAGTCAGGTCGGCGTAGCGCGACCAGGCTGGCCACCACGACGGTGCCTCGACGCAACTCCTGTAGGTGCGTCCGTAGAACGTCCTCGCTAACCATGTGTCACACCATACTGTGTGGCACACAGTGTTGTCTACGGCGATAGCGTTGTGTCTGCTAAGGGTGTCGAACGCGACCCGCCTGCCCTACGCGTCCCGCCCGTCGGCGACCGTTGTTCACCCCCTTTGCTCTGCTGCTGCGGATGCGCCAGGGCGTTGCCGCAGGGTGGTGCCTCAAGGGCAGCAGAGCAAAGGAGGCGCGGGGCGCCCGGCTCGCACCGGACGCCCCGCAGAAAGCCCTGGTCAGCAGGCCGCGCCCTGCCGGAAGTTGCGCTCGACGAAGCTGGCCGGCCCGACCTGGAAGTAGCCGACGCCAGGCCGGATCGGGTGCCCGGTGAACAGCTCCACCCGCGAGCCGACCCGCACCAGGTACGCCTCGGCGTCCCCCGCGTCGTTGCGGATCAGCGAACCCCGCAGCCCGTAGATGTCCTCCAGTTCGGCGAAGGACATGCCGACCGACGCCCCGGCGGGGGAGTAGGGCGGCACGGTGGCCGTACCGACCTCCACCAGCCGGCCGTCGCGGAAGGCCAGCAGGAGCACACCGGCCCAGGAGCCGGTCGCGCCGGCGTGCACCACCCCACCGCAGGCCGGCGCGGTCCAGTCGATGTGCCCGGCCGCGGTGAGCGCCGCCAGGCTGGCACCGATCCGGTACGCCCCGGCGCCGCCGACGCCGAGCACCTGCGGGTGGTGGTGCACCGCGGTCGGCGGGGCGCCGACCGGAGCTGCCGCCGCTGCCGGGCCGGCGACGGTGGCCGGGACGAGCGTGCCGAGCGTCAGCAGGGCGGCGGTGAAGAGGATCGAGGGACGTTTCATGGCGTTCTCCTTCGGTGACGAGGTGTCCTGCCCTGTTAGTCACCGCGCCGGAGCCAACGGTTCGTGAGGTTCACGTCCGGCCCGGTCTACTGTGCAGAGAAACGCCCGCCGGGGGTGACACCGTGACGGCTCCGCTGCGGATCGGGCCCTACGCCGTCGAGCGACTGCTCGGCGTCGGGTCGTTCGCGACGGTCTGGCTGGGCTACGACCCGGTCCTCGACACCCGCGTCGCGATCAAGGTGTTGGCCGAGAACTGGAGCCACGACCTGCGGGTGCGGGAACGCTTCCTGGACGAGGCCCGGTTGCTGCGCCGGCTGGAACACGAGCGACTCATCCGGGTGCACACCGTCGGTGAGTTGCCCGACGGTCGCCCGTACGCGGTCCTGGCGTGGGCGGATCGGGGGAGCCTGCGGGACCGCCTGGCCGCCGGCGAGATCCCCGCGTCCTCGGCGCTGCGGCTGCTCGGTGAGATCTGCGCCGGCGTCGCCGTACTGCACCGAAACGGCGTCGTGCACCGTGACCTCACCCCGGGCAACATCCTGTTCCGCTCCGTCGGCCCGGACGCCGAACAGGTGCTGATCGCCGACCTCGGCCTCGCGAAGGCGCTCGCCGCCGCCTCCGGGCTGACCGCCCGGGCCGGCACCCCCGGGTACATGGCCCCGGAGCAGGACGACCCGGGCGCGGTGGTCGACACCCGCGCCGACGTGTACGGGCTCGGCCGGCTCGGCATCCGACTGCTGGCCGCCGACCCGCCGGCCGGCACCGAACCGCCTCGACGCCCCGCGGAGATCCGACTACGCGAGGGCGTGCCCGCCGCAGTCGCGGCGGTGCTCGTCCGGGCCACCGCGTACCAACCGGCCAACCGTTACCCGGACGCGTCGGCGCTGCACGACGCGCTGGTCCGCTCCCGCGCTTCGGAGGAGCAGGTGCTCGGCACGACCGGCCGCCGCCCGTACCTGTCGCGGCTGGCCGGGGTCGTCGTCGCGACCGTCCTCGTGGTGGGTGGGGTGGGTGCCGAGCCCGGCGGTGCCGGGTCGGGTCGACCGGTCGTCGGCACGTACACCACCGGGCCGCTCACCGTGGCGTTGCCGGCAGGCTGGTCGGCCACGGGAACCACCTGGGCCGGCCAGTTCGATGCCGGCGGCGAACCGGAACCGGCGCTGGTGATGTCGCCGCAACCCCGCCGCTGGGCCGCCGACCCCCGGCTGCCCGGCGCGTTCGTCGGCCTCTCCGCCGCCACGGCGGTCCGCACCACACCGGCCGGGTTCCTGGCCGAGCGGACGCACGGGGACTGCACACCCGCCCCGGCTCGCACCACCCGCCAGGCGGGCGTCGAGTGGACGGTGGTGGCGTACCGCTGCGACCAGGGTCGGCCGCGGATCGTCGAATCCGCAGGCCTGCATCCCGGCCGGGCCGCTCTGGTGTACGTGCAGATCGTGCCACCGGAGCACGCCGCCCCCGAGTTCGTGGACGCCGTCCTCGCCGGAGTGCGGGTCGGGTAGGTACGGTCCGGCAGACCGGCGGCGCGCTAACGAACCACCACGGTGATGGTGTGCGCGCGGTCGTCCTTGGGGATCGTGACGGCGACGGTGCCGGGTCGGACGAACCGGATGTCCACCACCCCGGCCTCGTAGTGCTGCGAGACCAGCTCCGGCCGGTCCACGGTGACCAGACCGGGCCCGATTCCCTGGATCCGCAGCACCGCGCCAGTGGCGAAGCAGAGCGACCGCAGCAGCTCCAGTTCGGTGTCGGCCACCGGCAGGTCGTAGCGGACCGCGCCGAGGCAACTGCTGGTCGGCGTGGTCGGTGACAGGGTCGGTCGCGGTGGCGTACCCCGGGTCCTGATCGGCGCGGGGGGCACCGGCGGCTCGGCGGCCGGCGGCGGCCGAGTTGGTGACCGACTGGCGCCGGGCGTCCCCGACGGTGTGGGTGCAGACGCCACCGCCGACGTCGACGGGGACGGCCCGGGTGGCTGCACGGGCAGCGGCGAGACCGCGTCGCTGCCGCAGGCGGCGACCGCCACGATGCCCGCGAGAGCGGCGACGACGCGGCCGACGGCCCGGCGGAGCGGAATCACCCAGCCCCCTTCCCCCGATCGTCGATGCGTCTCGCCGACTCAGCCCGAGTCGGTGCCGAGCCGTTGTCGGACCTGGTGACGGGCCAGGTGCAACCGCGACTTCACAGTGCCCACCGGCACGTCGAGCAACTCGGCGATCTCGGGATAGCTCAGCCCGAGAACGTCGCGCAGGGCCACCACCTCGGCGAGGTCGGGGCGGACGGCGTCGAAGGCGTCGAGCAGGTCGAGGCGGGTGCCCGCGACCACGCTCGTCCGTCGTGGGTCGGCCCGGTCGGGTAGCGGTACGCCGTCGGCCTCCAACCGGCAGCGGCGGCGCAGCGTGCGGTACGTCGAGCGGGCCCGGTTGGCGGTCAGCCGGTGCAGCCAGGTGCGGAACGAGGAGCGTCCCTCGAACCGGGTGATGCCGTTGGCCAGCGCCAGCAGGGTGTCCTGGCAGGCCTCCTCGGCATCCTCCCGATTGGGCAGGAACCGGGCGCACAGCCGTAGCACCTCGGGGCGCACCGCGAGCAGCAGGGCGTCCAACGCCGCCGGGTCGCCGTGTGCGGCGGACCGGGCCAGGGCGTCGATGTCGTCCGCGTCGGGCATGCCGGGTGTCCAATGCTCGCCGGTGCCGATCCCCGAGCGTACGGCGAGCGGTGCCGCAGCGCCCCCGTACGGTCCGGCACCCGACGGCTATTCGAAGCGGGACACGTCGCCGGCGCCCCGGCGCAGGATCTCCGGCTCGGGGCCGGACAGGTCGATCACGGTCGTCGGCTCCATGCCGCAGTCGCCGGCGTCGAGCACCGCGTCGACCTGGTGGTCGAGCCGTTCCTTGATCTCCCAGCCCTGGGTCATCGGCTCGTCGTCGCCGGGCAGGACCAGGGTGCTCGACACCAGCGGCTCGCCCAGCTCGGCCAGCAGCGCCTGGGTGACGGTGTGCCGGGGTACGCGTACCCCGACGGTGCGCTTCTTCGGGTGCAACATCCGGCGCGGCACCTCGCGGGTGGCCGGCAGGATGAAGGTGTAGCTGCCCGGGGTGGACGCCTTCACCAGGCGGAAGACCGAGTTGCTGATCTGGACGAACTGACCGAGCTGCGCGAAGTCCCGGCAGATGAGCGTGAAGTGGTGCCGGTCGTCGAGGTGGCGGATTTGCCGGATCCGGTCCAACCCGTCCTGGTTGCCCAGCTGGATGCCGAGCGCGTAGCAGGAGTCGGTCGGGTAGGCGACCAGCCCGCCACCGCGGATCAGGTCGGCGACCTGGCCGATGATCCGGGGCTGGGGGTTGTCCGGGTGTACGTCGTAGTACCTCGCCATCCTGCGAGCCTAGGCGCATAGGCGGCCGGGCAGGAGACGAGGGCCACGACCCTCGGCGCGGACGGTGGAGCCGTCGAGATCACCTCGGTAGGGTAGGTCCCGGTCGGCTCCGACCACCAAGATCCACACCGCCGGGGGGCGCCACGCATGGCTGATTCGTTCGCGCATCTGCACGTGCACACGGAATACTCGATGCTCGACGGAGCGGCCCGCCTGAAGGACCTGTTCGCCGAGGCCAACCGGCTGGGCATGTCCGCCGTGGCGATCACCGACCACGGCAACATGCACGGCGCGAACGACTTCTACAACCAGGCGATGGCCGCCGGGATCACGCCGATCCTGGGCGTCGAGGCGTACGTGGCGCCGGAGTCGCGCTATCACAAGGCTCGGGTCAAGTGGGGTCGGCCGGAGCAGAAGAGCGACGACATCTCCGGTAACGGCGCGATCACCCACAAGACGATGTGGGCGAAGAACGCGCAGGGCCTGAAGAACCTGTTCACCCTGAACTCGCGGGCGTCCATGGAGGGGCACTACGTCAAGTGGCCCCGGATGGACATGGAGCTGATCGCCGAGCACGCCGAGGGGATCATGGCCACCACCGGCTGCCCGTCCGGCGCGGTGCAGACCCGCCTGCGCCTGGGCCAGTTCGACGAGGCGCTCAAGGTCGCCGCGAGCTACCAGGACATCTTCGGCAAGGACAACTACTTCCTGGAGATCATGGATCACGGCCTCTCCATCGAGAGCCGGGTCCGTGAGGGGCTCACCGAGATCGCCCGCAAGCTGGACATCCCGCCGGTCGTCACGAACGACTCGCACTACACCCACGAGGCGCAGGCCACCGCGCACGACGTGCTGCTCTGCGTGCAGACCGGCAGCAACATCGACGACCCGAACCGGTTCCGGTTCGAGGGTGGCGGCTACTTCATCAAGAGCGCCGACCAGATGCGCGCTGTGGACTCGTCGGAGCTGTGGCAGGAGGGCTGCCGCAACACCCTGCTGGTCGCCGAGAAGGTCGACCCGAAGGGCATGTTCGAGTTCCACAACCTGATGCCGCGCTTCCCGGTGCCGGAGGGGGAGACCGAGGAGTCCTGGTTCCGCAAGGAGACCTTCGCCGGCCTGGGCCGCCGCTACCCGAACGGCATCCCGGAGGGGCACGTCGTCCAGGCGGAGTACGAGCTGGGCGTCATCAACCAGATGGGCTTCCCGTCGTACTTCCTCGTGGTCGCCGACTTCATCCAGTGGGCCAAGAGCCAGGGCATCTCGGTGGGTCCGGGCCGTGGTTCGGCCGCCGGCTCCCTCGTCGCGTACGCGCTGGGCATCACCGACCTCGATCCGATCCAGCACGGTCTGATCTTCGAGCGGTTCCTGAACCCCGAGCGTGTCTCGATGCCGGATGTCGACATCGACTTCGACGAGCGTCGGCGCGGTGAGGTGATCAAGTACGTCACCGACAAGTGGGGTGAGGACAAGGTCGCTCAGATCGCCACCTTCGGTACGATCAAGGCGAAGGCCGCGATCAAGGACTCCGCCCGGGTCCTCGGTTTCCCGTACGCGGTCGGCGACCGGATCACCAAGGCGATGCCGCCGGCGGTGATGGGCAAGGACATCCCGCTCACCGGCATCTTCGACACCAAGCATCCCCGGTACGCCGAGGCCGGCGAGATCCGTGGCCTGTACGACTCCGACCCGGACGTCCGCAAGGTGATCGACACCGCGAAGGGCATCGAGGGGCTGATCCGGCAGACCGGTGTGCACGCCGCCGGCGTCATCATGTCCGCCGAGCCGATCATCGAGCACATCCCGTTGATGCGCCGCGACGCCGACGGGGCGATCATCACGCAGTTCGACTACCCGACCTGCGAGTCGCTCGGGCTGCTGAAGATGGACTTCCTCGGCCTGCGCAACCTGACGATCATCGACGACGCGGTCAAGAACATCGAGCTGAACCACGGCCTCAAGCTCGACCTGCTGGCCCTGCCGCTGGACGACCCGGCCGCGTACGAGCTGCTGGCCCGGGGCGACACCCTGGGCGTGTTCCAGCTCGACGGTGGGCCGATGCGGTCGCTGCTGCGGTTGATGAAGCCGGACAACTTCGAGGACATCTCCGCCGTCCTGGCCCTGTACCGGCCCGGCCCGATGGGCGTCGACTCGCACACCAACTACGCGCTGCGCAAGAACGGCCTCCAGGAGATCACGCCGATCCACCCGGAGCTGGAGGAGCCGCTGCGGGAGATCCTGGCACCCACCCACGGCCTGATCGTCTACCAGGAGCAGGTGCAGCGCGCCGCGCAGATCCTCGCCGGTTACACCCTCGGTCAGGCGGACCTGCTGCGCCGGGCCATGGGTAAGAAGAAGAAGGAAATCCTCGACAAGGAGTTCATCCCGTTCCGGGACGGCTGCCGCGAGCGCGGCTACTCCGACGAGGCGATCCAGGCGGTGTGGGACGTCCTGGTGCCGTTCGCCGGGTACGCCTTCAACAAGGCGCACTCCGCCGCGTACGGCCTGGTCTCCTACTGGACGGCGTACCTGAAGGCGCACTACCCGGCCGAGTACATGGCCGGGTTGCTGACGTCCGTCGGTGACGACAAGGACAAGATGGCGCTCTACCTGTCCGAGTGTCGCCGGATGCGCATCCAGGTGCTGCCGCCGGACGTGAACACCTCGGCCGGGCCGTTCACCCCGGTCGGCAAGGACATCCGCTTCGGCCTGGCGGCGGTCCGCAACGTCGGCGCGAACGTGGTCGCCTCGATCATGCGCTGCCGTGACGAGAAGGGCGAGTACGCCGACTTCTACGACTTCCTGTCCAAGGTGGACGCGGTGGTCTGCAACAAGAAGACCATCGAATCGCTGATCAAGGCGGGTGCGTTCGACTCCCTCGACCACCCCCGCAAGGGGCTGCTCGCGGTTCACGCCGACGCCATCGACGCGTACGCCGACGTCAAGCGC
>NZ_JBSFBM010000297.1:0-8437 GCF_053592955.1 Micromonospora sp. NPDC002411
GCCCAGGACGACGTCAAGGTCGCCCTCGGGCCACGGACAGCGCCTCGGAGACGGTCCGCACCGAATGGTCGAGCCGCAGGCCCGCGTCCCAGATCGGGTACCAGACCGTGACCGACGTCCAGGTGGCGTACGCCATCCCGCGCGACGCCAAGGTCAAGAGCTACTCGCTGGTCGGCGGCTCCGGTCTGGGTGATCGAGGGGTGCGGACCGGTCGGGCCGGACGTCGACCGCGCCACCCGAAGACGGGCCGGCGCCTCGACTCGGCCAGTGACCGCAGCACGTACGCTAGCGAATCGACGCAACTCGACGCAAGAGTCTCCACACCGGACCGTCGCGACCGGAGCTTGCGGAATTCGGCTGTTGGGCTGGCGGCGAGGCAGTTTCGACATGGTGAACGACGGATGGCACGCTGTCCGCCGTGAGTTTCGATCTGAGTGTGTGGGCCCTGGAGGACGGGGCGACGCCCGAGGACGTACGGACAGCGGTCGACGGTTGCCGTCAGGGGCGACACGTGGACCGTTACCCGGACCCGCGGGTGGTCAGCTTCTACCGGGCCATCACCGCCTCCTATCCGGACCGCCATCCCGGCCCGAACAGCCCGTGGGCGGTGGCACCACTGCACGCCGCCCACGACCACGTCGAGCTGAACCTGCACCCGACCTGCGCAGACCAGGTGCTGCTGGACATCGAGCGGCTGGCCGGCGAGCACGGGCTCATGCTGTTCGACCCGCAGGACGGCTCGGTCTACCCGCCCCCGGCCCGGATGCCCGGCTGACCCGGGTCACCTCACCCCGGACACGACAAGGGGCCCAGCGAATCGCCGGGCCCCATGGTGCTGTGTCGTCGACTACTCGTCGCGCAGGTCGGCAGCGCTGGCCGCCGTGGCGCCGATCGAGTCGGCGGCCGAGGTGAGCAGGTCCGCGCCGAGCGCCTGGTCGACGGTGAGCGTCATCAGCGTCTCGCCACCCGCCTCGCGCCGAGCCACCTGCATGGCCGCGATGTTGATGCCCGACTCGCCGAGCAGGGTGCCGACGGTGCCGACGACGCCGGGACGGTCCGCGTAGCGCAGGAAGAGCAGGATGCCCTCCGCGCCGATCTCCACGTCGAAGCCGTCCACCTCGGTCAGCTTGAGGACGTCCCGAGCGCCGGAGTGGGTGACAGTGCCGGAGACGCTGACCGTACGACCGTCGGGCAGCGCGCCACGCACCGTGACCAGGGTGGACTGCTCGACCGTCTCGGCCAGGGTCGCCAGGGTGACCTCGACGCCGCGCTCCGCCGCCAGGTGCGGGGCGTTGACGTAGGTGACCTGCTCCTCGACGACCGAGCTGAACAGGCCCTTCGTGGCGGCGAGCTTGAGCACCGACACGTCGTGGCTGACGATCTCGCCGCGCACCTCGACCGTGACGCTGGCGGCGATCCCACCGGCGACAGCGGTGAACGCCCGCCCCAGCTTCTCGGCCAGCGGCAGCAGCGGCCGGACGTCCTCGGCGACCACGCCACCGGCCTGCACGTTCACCGCGTCCGGGACGAACTCGCCCTGCAACGCCAGCTTGACGCTCTTGGCCACGGCGAGGCCCGCCTTGTCCTGCGCCTCGTGGGTGGAGGCGCCCAGGTGCGGGGTGGCCACCACGTTGTCGAAGGCGAACAGCGGCGAGGAGGTGCACGGCTCCTTGCTGTACACGTCGACGCCGGCGCCGGCGACCCGCCCCTCGGCGATCGCGTCGGCGAGCGCCTGCTCGTCGACGAGCCCACCACGGGCGGCGTTGACGATGCGGACGCCGGGCTTGACGATCGCCAGCTCCTTCTCACCGATCAGGCCGACCGTCTCCGGCGTCTTCGGCAGGTGGATGGAGATGAAGTCGCTCTCCCGCAGCAGCTCCTCCAACCCGACCAGGCGTACGCCGAGCTGCGCCGCACGGGCCGGCTGGATGTACGGGTCGTACGCGATCAGCCGGGTGCCGAAGGCGGCGATGCGCTGCGCGAAGAGCACCCCGATCCGACCGAGCCCGACCACGCCGACGGTCTTGCCCTGCACCTCGACGCCCGTGTACTTCGATCGCTTCCACTCCCCCGCCTTCAGCGCGGAGCTGGCACTCGCGGTGTTGCGGGCGACGGCGAGCAGCAGTGCGACGGCCTGCTCGGCGGCGGAGACGATGTTGGAGGTGGGCGCGTTGACGACCATGACGCCCCGGGCGGTGGCTGCCGGCACCTCGACGTTGTCCAGTCCGACGCCGGCCCGGGCGACCACCTTGAGTCGCGGCGCGGCGGCGACCGCCTCGGCGTCGATCTGGGTCGCGCTGCGCACGATGACGGCGTCGGCCTCGGAGAGCGCCGAGAGCAGGGCCGGACGGTCGGTGCCGTCGACGTGACGGACGTCGAAGTCGTGGGCGAGCACCTCGATGGCGGCGGGGGCGAGTTCTTCGGCGATCAGTACGACAGGATTCATCGGTCCTCGTAGAGGTCGTGTTTGCGATCGGCCCGGGCGGCGGGGCGCCGCACTGCGCCCTGCGCTGATCCGTGCCGTGGCCGTCAGGTGCCGGCTGCTGCACCTACAGGCGATCGTAGGGGCCGCGCTGCTCGGCATGTTCCGGTCTGCGGGGTGAGGGCCCTCACACGCCCGGTCGAGCGCTGGACATCGACCGTTCACCGGGCCGAAACGGTCCCGGCCACAAGAGGTCCCACCCGCACCGGTGCACCCCGCGTCCCTGCGCGCCCGCGCCCGCCGGCGCCATGATCCGCACAACATCGGGGAAACTGCTGCCTCGAAGCAGCCTGAGGGCGCAATATCCCTGATGTTGCGCGGATCATGCGGCCAGAGCTGGGCGGGGTGGCACATGGTCCGGCGGCCCCGGGCGACGCTGGGGAGAGCGCCGGCCCGGGGCCGTCGGCGGAGCGGGACGCGTCAGGCGGTCTCGGTGATCGGGCGGTCGACCCAGCTCATCATGCCGCGCAACTTCTTGCCGGTCTCCTCGATCGGGTGCGCCGCACCCTCGGCCTGCCACTTCTTGAAGTTGGGCCGGCCGGCCTCGTCCTCGGCGACCCACTCGCGGGCGAACTCGCCGGACTGGATCTCGCCGAGGATCTTGCGCATCTCGTCCTTGACCCGGGAGTCGATGATGCGCGAGCCACGGGACAGGTCGCCGTACTCGGCGGTGTCGGAGATGCTGTAGCGCATCTTCGCGATGCCGCCCTCGTACATGAGGTCGACGATCAGCTTCAGCTCGTGCAGGCACTCGAAGTACGCGACCTCCGGGGCGTAGCCCGCCTCGGTGAGCACCTCGAAACCGGTCTGCACCAGCGCCGAGGCACCGCCGCAGAGCACCGCCTGCTCGCCGAAGAGGTCGGTCTCGGTCTCCTCGGTGAAGGTGGTCTTGATCGCACCGGCACGGGTGCCGCCGATGCCCTTGGCGTACGCGAGGGCGAGCGCGAGCGCGTTGCCGCTGGCGTCCTGCTCGACGGCGACGAGGCAGGGCACGCCCTTGCCGTCGGCATACTGGCGACGGACCAGGTGACCCGGACCCTTCGGCGCGACCATCGCCACGTCCACCTCGGCCGGCGGCTTGATCAGGCCGTACCGGATGTTGAAGCCGTGGCCGAAGAACAGCGCCTTGCCCGCTGCGAGGTTCGGCTCGATCGACTCGGTGTAGAGCTTGCGCTGGGCGGTGTCCGGCGCGAGCACCATGATCACGTCGGCCTCGGCGGCGGCCTGCGCCGGCGTGAGCACCCGCAGGCCCTGCTCCTCGGCCTTGGGACGGCTCTTCGAGCCCTCCGGCAGACCGATCACCACGTCGACGCCCGAGTCGCGCAGCGACAGCGCGTGGGCGTGACCCTGGCTGCCGTAGCCGATCACCGCGACCTTCCTGGCCTGGATCAGGCCGAGGTCGGCGTTGTCGTCGTAGTACACCTCAACGCTCATGAGAACTTCCCTTTCGTACGACGGCCGGGGCGGCCCGTCGTGGTTTCTGTGGTTGGGTCCGGGAGGCCCGCCGGGGCCGACCGGTGGCGGTCAGGCGGCCCGTAGCGCGGGACCGGCGGTGATCGAGCGCGAACCGCGTCCGATCGCCACCAGCCCGGACTGGACCATCTCCTTGATGCCGAAGGCCTCGAGGTCGCGGAGCAGCGCATCGAGTTTGTCGGGGGTGCCGGTGGCCTCGATGGTGAGCGTGTCCGGTGCGACGTCGACCACCCGGGCGCGGAACAGGTTGACGGTCTCCAGCACCTGGGATCTCGCGGCGCGGTCGGCGCGGACCTTCACCAGCAGCAACTCCCGGGCAACCGACACCTGAGGATCCAGCTCGACGATCTTCAGCACGTTGACCAGCTTGTTCAGCTGCTTGGTGACCTGTTCCAACGGGGACGACTCGGCGTTGACCACGATGGTGATCCGGGAGACGTCCGGGTTCTCGGTCTCGCCCACGGCGAGGCTGTCGATGTTGAACCCACGGCGGGAGAACAGGCCGGAGACCCGGGCGAGCACGCCGGGCTTGTTCTCCACCAGCACCGAAAGCGTGTGCATAGTCATGTCAGATGTCATCCTCGTCGAAGACCGGGCGGACGCCGCGGGCGAACATGATCTCGTCGTTGCTGGTGCCGGCGGCGACCATCGGCCAGACCATCGCGTCCTTGCCGACCACGAAGTCGATCACCACCGGGGCGTCGTTGATCTCCATGGCGGCGGCAATGGTCTTGTCGACGTCGGCCGCGTTCTCGCAGCGCAGGCCGACGCAGCCCAACGCCTCGGCGAGTTTCACGAAGTCGGGAATGCGGTGCTTGTGCGTGCCCAGCTCGGTGTTGGAGTAGCGCTCGTTGTAGAAGAGCGTCTGCCACTGCCGGACCATGCCGAGATTGCCGTTGTTGATCACCGCGATCTTGACCGGGATGCCCTCCAACGCGCAGGTGGCCAGCTCCTGGTTGGTCATCTGGAAGCAGCCGTCACCGTCCACCGCCCAGACCACGGTGTCCGGCTTGCCGACCTTCGCGCCCATCGCCGCCGGCACCGCGTAGCCCATCGTGCCGAGACCGCCGGAGTTCAACCAGGTGTGCGGCTTCTCGTAGGAGATGAACTGGGAGGCCCACATCTGGTGCTGGCCCACCCCGGCCACGAAGATCGTGTCAGGGCCGGCGATCTCACCCAGGCGCTTGATCACGTACTGCGGGGAGAGCGTCCCGTCGGACGGCTCGTCGTAGCCCAGCGGGTAGCGGTCGCGCAGGTCGTCCAGTTGCGTCCACCAGTCGCCCAGATCGGTGGTGCGCCCCGCCGACCGCTCGACCGTCACCGCAGCGATCAGCTCGTCGATGACGTGCTTGGCGTCACCGACGATCGGCACGTCCACGTGCCGGTTCTTGCCGATCTCCGCCGGGTCGATGTCCGCGTGCACCACCGTCGCGTCCGGGGCGAACGAGTCCAGCTTGCCGGTGACCCGGTCGTCGAACCGCGCGCCCAGCGCCACGATCAGGTCAGACTTCTGCAGGCCGTAGACCGCGGCGACAGTGCCGTGCATGCCGGGCATCCCCAGGTGCTGCCGGTGCGAGTCGGGGAACGCGCCCAGCGCCATCAGCGTGGTGACCACCGGGATGCCGGTCAACTCGGCCAGCCGACGCAGCCCGTCGGTGGCGTCGGCCTTGAGCACCCCGCCGCCGACGTAGAGCACCGGCCGGCGGGCACCCGCCATCAGCCGCGCCGCCTCCCGGATCTGCTTGCCGTGCGGGTGCAGGGTCGGCCGGTAGCCGGGCAGGTCCAGGGTGGGCGGCCAGGCGAAGGTGGTCGGCGCCTGCAGCACGTCCTTGGGGATGTCCACCAGCACCGGGCCGGGCCGCCCGCTGCTGGCCAGGTGGAACGCCTCGGCCAGCACCCGCGGGATCTCCTCGGCGGTCTGGACGAGGAAGTTGTGCTTGGTGATCGGCAGGGTGATGCCCTGGATGTCCGCCTCCTGGAAGGCGTCGGTGCCGATCGACGGGCGGGCCACCTGCCCGGTGATCGCGACCATCGCCACCGAGTCCATGTACGCGTCGGCGATCGGGGTGACCAGGTTCGTCGCGCCCGGGCCGGAGGTGGCGATGCAGACGCCGACCTTGCCGGTGGCCTGCGCGTACCCGGTCGCCGCGTGCCCGGCGCCCTGCTCGTGGCGCACCAGGATGTGCCGGACCGTGGAGTCGTAGAGCGGGTCGTACGCCGGCAGGATCGCGCCGCCCGGGATGCCGAAGACGACGTCGACGCCGAGCGCCTCGAGGGACCGCACGAGCGAGCCGGCCCCGGAGACCTGGGCGGGGGCGGAGGGCCGTACCGCCGGAACGGCCGGGGTCGCCGCGCTGCGTGCGGCGGCCGGGTCGACGTCGACGGTCGGGTCGGCGGCCGCGCGGGCCCGGCGGGCGGTGTGGGCGAGGGTCTCGGGCGTGGGTCTCGTCATGACGGTTCTGGCCTTCGGCTGGAGTGGCTGGTGGCTAGTCAAGCGTTGCGACACGGGCGGGGCCCGCCTCGCCAGGTTCCGATGGCAATAAAAACGGCCCTCGTGCAGATGCACGGGGCCAGCGCACTCTCATCAGGGAGAGTGCGCTCAGGTAAGTACTCGCAGCGACCGGTACGACGACATGCGGCTAAGCCTGACGCATCTCACGCGATGAGTCAACTGATCCCACATGTTGGTTAACGGAGTTCGGCGCGTCGGCCGGCGACGCGCCATCGGCAGCCGGGCTGAGCTGCTCCGACCCACCCGGATTCCGACGTGGCGCGGGCACCGGAGCAGGCCGCGCACCCGGTGAGGTCGCCGCCTCCAGCATCGCCTCCAGGTGCTCGGCCGGCACCCCCCAGCCGAACAGTGCGCCTTGGCCGAACCGGCAGCCGGCGGCCACCACGGCGGCCAGCTCGGTCGGCGTGGTGACCCCCTCGGCGATCACCTCGAGCCCCAACTGGTGACCCAGTCGCATGACGATGTCGACCATCGGCGCGAACGCCGGACCGTCCTGGTCGACCGGGCGGACCGGCTCGTGCTCGGCGACCAGACTGTGGTCGATCTTCAGGATGTCGATCGGGAGGCGACGCAGCTGCCCCAACGACGAGTAGCCGGCCCCGAAGTCGTCCAGCGCGATCCGGACACCCGTCAACCGCAGCGCGGTCAGCCGCCGGATCAGCTCGTCCAGGTCGGTGGCGACCGCGTGCTCGGTGACCTCCAGCACCAGCCGCTGCGGCGGCACGTGGTGGGCGCGCAGCGCCTCGGCGACCTGGACCACGTACGCCGGCGCGTGCAACTCACGCGGGGACACGTTGACCGACACCCAGACGTCGTGCCCGTCCGCCAACCACCGGGAGAGCTGGTAGCAGGCCTGGTGCAACACCCAGGCACCCAGCGGGGCGATCATCCCGCACTCCTCGGCGAGCGGGATGAACTCGTCCGGACGGACGTTGCCCAGCTCGGGGTGGTGCCAACGGAGGAGCGCCTCCGCGCCGACCGGCCGCACCGACGGCAGTGACGCCACCGGCTGGAAGACCAGACTCAGCTCGTCGCGGTCGACGGCACCGCGCAGCTCGTGCTCCACCGTCGTACGTCGGCGCAGCAGCTGGTCGTAGGTGGCGTCGTAGCGCTCGATGCGGTTCTTGCCCCGCTGCTTCGCGTAGCGCAGCGCCAGGTCGGCGTGGCGCAGCAGCAACTCCACGTCCGGTTCGCCGGCCCAACCGGCCACCCCGATGCTGACCGACAGGAAGACCGGCCCCTCTGGCTGGTCGTACGGCCGGTTGAGCACCCCGAGCAACCGTTCGGCGACCCGGTCCGCCTCGGCCGACCGTCCCTGCATGAGGACGGCGAACTCGTCGCCGCCCAGCCGGGCAGCCACGTCCCCGGGGCGCAGGTTGCCACGCAGCCGCCGCCCCACCTCGGCCAGCACCGCGTCACCCACGTCGTGGCCGCGCATGTCGTTGACGTTCTTGAAGCCGTCCAGGTCGAGGCCGAGCAGGACCCGGGGAGTGCCCGTCGCGGCACTGTCGTGCAGTGCGCGGAGCAGGCCACGCCGGTTGGCCAACGACGTCAACGGGTCGGTGTGCGCCAGCTCACGGAAGTGCGCCTCCCGCTCGGCCAGGCGGTCCGCGTACCCCCGGACGTCGCGGAGGGTGAGGTACTGCCGCGCCACCAGGGCGAAGCCCTCAACGCTGCCGGCCACGATGCCGGCCGCGGTGAACCGGCCGTCCTGGGCGAGGTGGTACATCGCCGAGCCGGCCATCGCCAGCATCGGGGCGACGGCGTACTCACCGTCGCGGCCGATCAGGTCCAATTCGACCTGCCCCGGCCGGTCGGCCCGGTGCACGGCGAAGGCGACGATCGACAGGCCGGCGGCGAGCAGCGCCGCGCCGGTGCGGATAGTCGTCGAGCAGCGCCCGCATCGAGGTGACGACGCTCGTCTCCTGCGCGAGCCCTTCCCGGTAGGGATTCAGGTCGGCCGGGTCACC
>NZ_JBSFBM010000298.1:0-8431 GCF_053592955.1 Micromonospora sp. NPDC002411
CTCGTTCTCGGGCGTCACCGAGTTGAACTCACGGTTCAAGATCGTGGTGTACGCCGAGTCGGACAGCTTGTACGCCGCCACCGCCGCGCCGAAGTGCGGTGACTGACACGTGGCCCGACATCGCCCCCGCCGCGGGAACGCCGCACTGCGGCCCACCCTCACATGTGCCGGAACACGGCTGGTGGGTGACGAGGCACGCCGACGTACGCGCGGCGCTCACCGACCCGAACCTGCGGGTACCGCCCGTCGAGAGCGGCCCGCCCGGCACGCTTGCCTGGCTGCGCGCCTCGGTCAGCCGGTTCAGTGCACCGCACCGGCACGCCCAGCGTCGGGCGACAGTGGTCGACGCGTTGGCCGACCTGGACCCGGACGCGCTGCGGCGCGAGGCCGCCCAGCGGACCGTCGCCGTCCTGGACCGCGCCGGTGACCGCCTCGACGTGATGCGTGAACTGGCCCGCCCGGTGCCGCTGCGGGTGCTGGCCGAACGACTCGGTCTCGCCGACCCGGTAGCCGCCGGGACGGCGGTCGCCGTCGTCGCGGCCGCGTACCACCCGGGGGTCGACCCGGCGTCGACCCGGCGGGCCGACGCGGCGGTGGAGGCGTTGCTGGCCCTCGTGCCGCCGGGCCCGCCGGAGGTCCGGGCGAACCTGATCGGTCTGCTGGTCCAGGCCTGCGACGCGACGGCCGGCCTGATCGGTGCCGCCGCCCACCACCTGCTGCCGCCGTCCGGCGGCCGGCCCGACGGGGACGAGCCCGGGGCGGCGGGGACCACCGCGCTGCTCGCGGAGGTCCTGCGGCTCGACCCGCCGGTGCGGGCGACCCGGCGCGTCACCACCACAGGGGTACGACTGGGTGGACACCATCTGCCGGCGGGAAGCCCGGTGCTGCTGCGCTTCGACGCGGCCAACCGCGACCCGCTGGTGTTCACCGAGCCGGCGGCGTTCCGACCCGGTCGCCCCGGTGCCGGGCTGCTGACGTTCGGGGCGGGGGAGCGCGGCTGCCCCGGCGACCGGCACGCCCTGGCCCTTGCCGCCGGAGTGCTCGACGTGCTGCGCGCACGCTGCCGGCGCACCCGGACCGACCTGCGTCACGAGCCGCACCCCACACTGCGTGTCCCGACCGACCTGGAGGTGAGCGTCAGATGATCGACTCTCGTGCCGCGTTCCACGCCCTGCACCACGGCGGCCGCCCCCTGCTGCTGCCCAACGCGTGGGACCACGCCTCGGCGGCGGCGCTCGCCGCGCGGGGCCACCCGGCGGTCGGCACCACCAGCCTGGGAGTGGCCGCCACCGCGGGCCTTCCCGACGGCACCGCCGCCACCGCCGGGGAGACCCTGGCCCTGGCTCGCCGGCTGGCGCGGTTGCCGGTGCTGCTCAGCGTCGACGTGGAGGCCGGGTTCAGCGACGACCCGGCGGAGGTGGCCGGGTACGTGGCGGAGCTGGCGGGGCTCGGCGTGGTCGGGATCAACCTGGAGGACGGGCGCGCCGACGGCACCCTCGCCGACCCGGAGCACCTCGCCGACAAGGTCGCGGCGGTGAAGACGGCCGTGCCGGACCTGTTCGTCAACGCCCGCGTCGACACCTGGTGGCTCGGCGTGGACGACCCGCTGCCGCAGACCCTCGCCCGGGCTCGCGCCTACCGGGCGGCGGGCGCCGACGGGATCTTCGTGCCCGGCGTCGTGGACCTGGCCACGCTGCGCGGGCTCACCGAGCGGATCGACGCCCCGGTGAACGCGCTGTACCAACCCGGCGGTCCAGGGCTGGACGAGTTCAGCCGGGTCGGAATCGCCCGGGTCAGCACCGGCTCGCTGCTGTTCCGCGCGGCGCTGGCCGCCGCGCTCACCGCCGCCGACGGGGTACGCGTCGACGGGCTCGAAGCCCCGGCGGGGCTGCCGTCATACGCCGAGGTGCAACGGCTGGCACCGACGCAACCGGACGGTTCGCTCCCTTAGGGGTAGATAGGAGAATTGTTCGGTCCGCTCCGGTCGCGGCGATTACGGTGTGTTACAGGGCGAAGTACCCAATGTGGGACCGGAGGAAAGGGACCCCCGTCATGCGAGTGCCCAGCCGTAGTCCGGGACAGCAACCCGGCCCTCCCGCCACACCCACCGCCCCGGCCCGGCGGCGCCCCTCCGGCACCGCACCCCGCCGCCTCCCCACCGCCGAGCCCGACCTGGCCGCCTACCGGGCCGCCGTGGCCGAACTCCTGGTCGAGGTGGGCGCCCTCGCCGACGCGACGAGCACCCGGGCCCGACAGGTGCTCATCGACGAGCGACTGCGGGAGCCGGCGCTCGCCGCGGTCCTCGACGCCACCCCACAGGGGCTGATCGGCGCCCGCGAGACGCTGCTGCTGGAAATGGCCCGCTACCAGCCGAACGAGCGCACCTCGGCGAGGGACCTGACCGCGCTGGTCCGGATCTACCTGCTCTCGCGCATCGACGTGCTGTGGTGGCAGGACGCTCCGACGTTCGTCACCGACGACCAGGTCAACGGCAGCGCCGAACTCGTCGACCTGGAGTGGCTGCGCCGCCGCGACCTGCTGCGCTTCCGCTACCAGGAGCAGCCCGCCACCATGCTCGGCCGGGCCGCGCGCGGCCTGCGCCGACGGCTCCGGCCGGACGTCACCCCGCGTACGGCGGGACTGCTGTTCCGCCGGGCCCGCCGAGAGGTGGTGGCGCTGCTCAACGACATCGGACGGGAGTTCACCGCCGCCGCGCCGCCGGCCACCCCGCCGCTGTGGGTCACCAGCCTGGTCCGCAGCGCCGAACACCAGTACCGGCTGCGCCGCCTGGGCTACGCCGCGATGCTGCCCAGTGGGCACTGCCTCGGCTACTCCGTCGACGTCGAACTGGCCTGGTTCGAGCGGTTCGGAGCGCGGGACACCCTGGCGGAACTGCTGCTCAACCGGCAGAAGGCCGGAGAGCTGAACGTCATCGACGAGGGGCAGGCGTGGCACCTGTGCCTCGCGCCCACCGCCCGCCGTCGCCTGCGCCGGGCCTACGAGGCCGAGATGGGGGTCTGACCCGGTGTGCGGCATCGCGTTGAGCATCGGCCCCGAGGCCGACCCGGCGACGTTCCGGCGGATGCTCGCCGTCCTGGCCCCTCGCGGTGAGGTCACCGAGACCCGGTCCGAGAACGGTCTGCTCGCCGGCACCCGCCGGCTTCGGATCGTCGACCGGGACCGGGCGGTGCAACCGTGGACCTCCACCGACGAACGCTGGCTGCTCTGCTTCAACGGCGAGATCTTCAACTACCGGGAGCTACGGGCGCAGCTGACCCGCCTCGGGCAGGCCTTCCGCACCGACAGCGACACCGAGGTGCTGCTCGCCGCGTTCCAGCAGTGGGGCGAGGCGGCGGTGACCCGGCTGCGTGGCGAGTACGCCTTCGCGGTCGTCGAGCGGGCCACCGGCCGGACGTACCTGGCCCGCGACCCGGTCGGGGTGAAGCCGCTGTACTGGTCCCGCCGCCCCGGCTGCCTGCACCTCGCCTCCGAGGTCAAGGCGCTCGTCGGGCACGGCGCCCCGGTCTCCGAGGTGCCGCCCGGGCACCACGGCTGGGCGGAGGTCGACGGGCACGTGCGACTGAGGCCGCACGTCGACCTGCTCACCATCGGCGCGGGTCTGCCGGTCATCGACGACCCGGACGAGGCCGCCCTGCTCGTCCGTGCCGCGTTGAGCGACGCGATCCGGATGCGGGTGGAGACCGACCTGACCGTCGGGGTGGTGCTCTCCGGTGGGTTGGACAGCTCGTTGACACTGCGGCAGGTACGCGACATCCACCCGGACTGCGTCGCGGTGACGGTCGGCGTGGCGGACAGCCCCGACGTGGCGTACGCCCGGCGGCTCGCCGCCGACCTCGACGTGCCGCACGTGGTGGTCGAGCTGCGTCCGCGCGACATCCGGCTCGCCGACGTCCGCGAGGCGATCCGGATCTCCGAGCTGACCGAGTACGGCGACATCATCAACGCCGTGGTCTCGGTGCCGATCTTCCGGAGGCTGCGCGACCTGGGCATCAAGGTGGTGCTCACCGGCGACGGCTCCGACGAGCTGTTCGGCGGCTACCCGATGTACCACCAGGTCGGCCCCGCCGCGGCGCGCAGGCTGTTCCTGCACCGGATCCGCAACCTGTGTCGTACGGAGTTGCAGCGGGTCGACCGGGCCGCCATGGGGCACGGGGTGGAGGCGCGGCTGCCGTTCCTCGACCTCAGCGTGGTGGAACTGGCGATGCGGCTGCCGCTGGATCTGAAACTGCGCCACGGACAGGAGAAGTGGATCGTCCGGCGGGCGTTCGCGGACGTGCTGCCCGACTACATCCTGCGCCGCCCGAAGCACCCGATGTCCTACTCGTCGGGGCTGCACGAGCGGGTACGGCTGTACAAGCCGCTCTTCGCCCGGCTGCACCGGTCGTTCGGCTACGACCTGCAGGAGCCGGTCCGCCGGGACTTCGACAGTGTCCTCAGTCGCTGCGGCAACGACCTGGACCGGGCGATCGCGGACGGGCTGAGCCGGCCCGACTACACCGTCCTGGAGCACGCCCGTGACCTGGTCGGCGCGGCCAAGTGGAACGCCGCGCCGGTGGTCCGTCGACTGGTCGGCCCGCGCCCGGCCCGCCGCTGAACAGAGGCCACCCGGGCGTCGGGTCGGCCGGTGTTCAGCTCACCAGCAGCAGCGCGCCGACAGCGGCGAGCGTGCCGGTGACCGCGAGCAGCGTGCTGGTGAGCACGAACCGGGTCACCGGCACCGCCACCCCGGCGGCCCGGCACCGCTCGAACCAGAGCAGGGTGGCCAGCGACGCCCAGGGGGCGGCCAGCGGGCCGACGTTGGTGCCGATCAGCAGGGCCAGCAGGCGGGTGTGGTCAGCGCTCGGCAGCACCGACTCGCCGGCCAGGTAGGCCGGCAGGTTGTTCACCCCGTTGGCCAGCAGCGCGCCGGTGCCCCCGGCGCGCAGCGCGCCCAGCGCACCGCCGTCGGCGCCGAGCAGGTTGCCGACCAGGTCGTCCAGACCGTGCCGGCCGAGGGTCTGCACCACCAGGAACAGGCCGGTGACGAAGAAGAGCAGGCGCACCGGGACCAGCCCCGGGCGCAGCGTGGCGGGGGAGCGGACGAGGAACCCGACCAGCACCAGCGCGAGCGCGACGGTGGAGGCCAGACCAATCTCCACTCCGGCGAGGATGCCGGCGACGAACAGCAGACAACCGGCCAGCGCCGTGCGGTGCAGCACCGGATCGGCGGGCACGTGGCGGGCCGGCGGAACGAACCGTCCGCCGACGGGTCGGTCCCGCCGCCACCACCCGAACCAGAGCACGGCCATGGTGACCGCGACGGCGGCGATCTGCGGCAACGCCATCCTGGCCGCGTACGTCAGGGGCGCCAGGCCGACCCGGTCGGCCGCCAGCAGGTTCGTCAGGTTCGACACCGGCAGCAACAGGCTGGCGGTGTTGGCCAGCCAGACCGTGGTGACGGCGAGCGGGGCGGCGGGGATCCGCAGGTTCCGGGCCAGCGCGAGCAGCACCGGGGTGAGCAGCACGGCGGTGGTGTCGAGGTTGAGCACGAGGGTGGTGAGTGTGGCGAGACCGCCGCAGAGCAGGAACAGCGCCGCCCAACTGCCCCGGGAGGCCCGGGCCAGTCGACTGGCCAGCACGTCGAAGACACCGGCCACGGCGGTCAGCTCGGCCAGCACGATCACGGTGCCGAGGAACAGCAGCAGCGGCAGGATCCGGTGCAGGGTCTGGGTGGTCTCCGCGCGGGGGAGCAGCCCGCTCAGCGCGCAGGCCGCGCCGACCACGGCGAGCACGGCCGCCACCACGTCCAGCGGGTGGGGCCGCCAACGCGTGGTCGGTTCGGGCGGGGCTGCAAGCGTCACATCTGCTCACGTTGGCACAGCCCCTGGTCAGCTGCCCGGCAACCCCGCGCGCTGGTGACCAGCCCCACCGTTTGCGCCGCCGCCGACGAGGGCAGGCGGATCGATGCGGTGGGCACCCGTCCGGACGTGGCCGGGCCCGGCCCCCGACGATCGGGGACCGGGCCCGGTTGCGTGCTCGGTGCCTACCAGCCGAGGTAGCTGGGCTGGGTCTGCACGTTGAGCTCCTGGTAGCGGGTCAGCTTGGCCGTCCAGGTGCGCCAGTCGTTCAGCTCCAGGACGTCCAGGCCCTTCACCATGTCGTTGGAGTAGATGTGGCCGTTGTAGTAGTACGCGGACCAGGTGCCGCCGCCGACGGGTCGGTCGGCCGAGAGCGGACCACGCTCCCAGAAGGCGATCTCCTTCGGCTTGGCCGAGTCGGTGAAGTCCCAGACCGAGATGCCGCCCTGGTACCACGCCTGGACCATGATGTCCTTACCGATCACCGGGATCAGCGAGCCGTTGTGCGCCACGCAGTTCTCGGTGTCGGCGTTCGCCCGGGGGATCTTGTAGTAACTGCGGAAGGTCATCTTCCGCGCGTTGCCACGGCCGGAGATGTCGTAGATGGCGTCCGCGCCCCGGTTCGGGCCGACGGTCTCGTTGCAGGTCGCCGCCCCGCCGCCACCCAGCTCGTCGGTGAAGATCACCTTGGTGCCGGCGTTGTTGAAGGTCGCCGAGTGCCAGAACGCGAAGTTGACCTCGTCCCGGACCCGGTTGATGACCCGAGGTGCTTCCCGGTTCTTGATGTCGAGCAGGATGCCGTCACCCATGCACGCGCCGGCGGCGAGGTCCTTGGCCGGGTAGACGGTGATGTCGTGGCAGCCGGTCGTCGCCGAGCCGGTCTCACTGCCCGGGAAACCGCCGTCCGGGAAGAGGTTCGGGGCGGCGATCACCGCGGCGTCGGTCGGCTTCTTCAGCGGCACCTTGATGATGGAGATCGAGTCGTGCGGCGGCTGGCAGTCCGGGAATTCGGCCCGCGGGCTGTACGAGGAGACGTACAGGTAGACGGCCTTGCGGTCCTTGCCCGGCACCAGGGTGTGGGTGTGCGAGCCGCACGCCGTCTCGACGGACTTGATGTAGCGCGGGTTGGCCTTGTCCTTGATGTCGAAGACCTTGATCCCCTCCCACGAGCCCTTCACGTCCGCCCCCTGCGTGGTGCTGTTGCAGGAGTCGTCGCTGCGGGACGAGTCGGTGGAGAGGAACAACAGGTCACCGTGGACGGAAATGTCGTTCTGCGACCCCGGGCAGAGCACCCGGGCCTTGACCGTCGGAGCGCTGGGCCGCGAGATGTCGTAGATGACGAAGCCGTTGTAGTTGCCGGCGAACGCGTACTTGCCCTGGAAGGCGATGTCGCTGTTGGTGGCGTCCAACGGGGCGACCTTGGGCACATTGGCGATCTGGCGCAGGTTGGGGCTGCTCACGATCTCGTCGACGCCGGGGATCGTGTTGGTGAGCGCGGGGGCCGGGGCCGCCTGCGGAACCGTCTGCGCGTTGCTCGCCGGGGCGACGAGGGCGCTGGCGACGAGGAGGCCGGTCGTGGCGACCGCCACGACGCGCAGTTGTCGTAACCGTGGCTTGTGGAGTCTGATCATCGGCGGGGCCCTTCGCAAGGGAGAGACGATGGTTGACACGTTACCGCCCGACGAAGAACGTCGATGTGAGCTGGATCACATGAAAGTGAGTTCTTCAATGGATAGCATCGCGGTGACCTCGACCTCAGGGAGTGGCCCATGACCAATCGGCGCGCGCGCACCCTGGCAGTCGTCACACTGGCTCTCGTGTTGCCGCTGGTGGCGTTCCTGGTGATCCGTCTCGGCGACGACACCGGCACGGGCACCGGGCAGCCGGTCTCCGCCCCCGCCACCTCCACCGCGCCGCCGACGGCCAGCCCCGTCCCCACCGACCTGACCGTCATCGCGCCCGGCCGCCCCGGCGAGACAGCGGCCACCCGCCCGGCGCACGAGGTCCGTGACGTCGGCCCCGCCCCGCACAACTCGCTGGACGTCGTGTTCGTCCAGATGATGATCCCGCACCACGCGCAGGCCCTGGCGATGGCGGAGCTCGCCCCGGACCGGGCCGCCGATCCCGACGTCCGTGCGATCGCCGAGCGCATCCGCGCCAGCCAGGGGCCGGAGATGGGCATGATGCGCGGCTGGCTGCAGACCCGTGGCCTCCCGGCGGAGGTCCAGGGGCACGACCACGGCACCATGCGCGGCATGCAGTCGCCCGAGGCGATGCGGCAGCTCGCCGCGACCCGAGGCGCGGACTTCGACCGGCTCTTCGTCCGGATGATGACCGAGCATCACCAGGGCGCCATCGAGATGGCCACCAAGCTGCTCACGGTCGGCTCCGACCTGACACTCAACGAGTTCGCCAACGCCGTCGCCACCGAGCAGAGCGTCGAGATCGACCGGATGCGCGAGATCCTCGGCTCCTGAGCGCTCGGGTTCGGCGGGGCGGAACCGCTGGGCAGCACCAGCAGCAACTTGTCCCCCCAGCGCTGCACGACGTCGCCGACCTGCACGTCGCCGACC
>NZ_JBSFBM010000299.1:0-8395 GCF_053592955.1 Micromonospora sp. NPDC002411
ACCGACGTCGGTGGAGCCGGTGAAGGCCACCTTGTCGACACCGGGGTGCTCGACCCCCGCAGATCCCGGACCGGCGCGGTCCCGGCGGCCGGCGGCTGCTGGGCGTGCTGCTCCTGGTCGGTTTGGTCGCCAGCGTGCTGCCGTGGTGGCTGGGCACCCCCACCGGTTCGTTGCGGAGCACCGCCGCCACCGTCACGGCCGCCGGTCGGATCACCGGTCTGATCGCCGGCTACCTGCTGCTGGTGCAGGTGCTGATGATGAGCCGGCTGCCGGTGCTGGAACGGTGGATCGGCGGCGAGCAGATGGCCCGCTGGCACCGCGACGTCGGGGCAACCCTGCTGGTCGCCGTGCTGGCGCACATGTCGCTGATCCTCGTCGGCTACGCGGACCTGCGGAACCAGTCGATCCTCGCCGAGGTCGGCACGCTGCTCGGCGACTACGAGGACATGGTCTCGGCGTTCGTCGCCACCGGCATCATGATGCTGGTCGGCTTCAGCAGCGTCCGGGCGATCCGCCGCGCGTTGCCCTACGAGATGTGGCACGCGCTGCACCTGTCCAGCTACCTGGTCCTGCTGCTCGGCTTCGGCCACCAGTTCACTCACGGCGCGCAGTTGTACAAGCCCGGTCCGGTACGCACCGGCTGGATCGCGCTCTACCTGCTGGTGGTCGCCGCCCTGCTCTGGGGTCGGGTGATCGCGCCGCTGGCGTTCAACCTGCGGTACAAGCTGCGGGTCGCCGACGTCGTCGCGGAGAGCCCGGACACCATCTCCATCTACCTCACCGGTGAGCGTCTGGGGCGGCTGGCGATGCTCGGCGGCCAGTACTTCCGCTGGCGCTTCCTCACCCGGGGTTGCTGGTGGCAGTCGCACCCGTTCTCCGTCTCCGCCGCCGCGAACGGTCGCTGGCTGCGGCTCACCGTCAAGGTCGTCGGCACGCACACCGCGGAGCTGCGCGACCTGGAGCAGGGCACCCGGGTCTGGGCACAGGGCCCGTCCGGCACCTTCACCGCCGCGCACCGGGTTCGGGAGCGAGCGCTGCTCATCGCCGGCGGCAGTGGCATCACGCCGATCCGGGCGATGTTGGAGGAACTGCCCCCGGGTGCCGCCCTGATCTACCGGGCCCGTACTCCGGCCGACGTGCTGCTCAGCCGCGAGCTGGACTGGCTGGCCCAGGAGCGGGACACCTCCGTCTGGTACGTCATCGGCTCCCGCGACGACCCCGGCCCGCGTCAACTGATGAGCCCGGACGGGTTGCGTCAACTGGTGCCCGACGTGGCCCGGCGCGACGTCTACCTGTGCGGGCCGCCCGGGTTGGTGGAACAGTCGGTGCGGGCGCTGCGCCGCGCCGGCGTGCCGCGACGGCAGATCCACCTGGCCACGTTCGAGCTGTAGGAAGGGCACCCCCATGCGTCGCGCGTTCCTCGCGATCACCGGCCTCGCCGCCAGCACCACCGCGCTGGTGGTCTTCAAGGGTTCCCCGGCCACCAACCAGGTCGCCCAGAACCTGCCCACCGCCCAGCCGGTCGACCCCGCCGGGAAGGGCGTCGACCCGAGCGCCGACCCGGCCGCGCCGGGCACCGATCCGGCCGAGGGCGGGCCCACCCCGTCGAAGAGCGCCGACGCGCCGGTGTCGCCCAAGCCCGGCAAGACCACCGCCCGCCCGTCGGGCACCAAGACCACCAAGGCACCCAGCGCGCCGCGCACCACCAAGCCACCCCAGTCGACCAACCGCCGGGTCACCGGCGCCGGCTTCGACAACGAGTACGGGTACGTGCAGGTGCAGATCGTGGTCTCCGGCAACCGGATCGTCGATGCCGTCGCGCTGTCGCTGCCCAGCGGGGGTGAATCCGACATCCACAGCGGCGACGTCAGCAGCGCGTACGACGGCAGCGGCGGCGAGGTGGTGCGCAAGCAGAACGCGAACCTCAACACCGTCTCCGGTGCCACCGAGACCAGCAACTCCTACAAGCAGTCGCTGCGGTCCGCTATCGAGCAGGCGTTCTGAGGTGCCGGCCGCGCTGACCCGACCGGGGCTCTGCCGGGTCGAGCAGATCATGGGTACGGCGATCACACTGGACCTCGCCGACGACCTGCCGCCCGCGCGGGCGCGTGAGCTGGCGGATGACGTCTTCGCCTGGATGCGCGAGGTGGACACCCGGTTCAGCACGTACAAGCCGGACAGCGAGGTGTGCCGCTTCGATCGGGGTGAGGTGCTGCTCTCCGAGGCGTCGGCGGACCTGCGGTTCGTGCTGGAGGCCTGCGCCGACCTGTGGGGCACCACCGACGGGTTCTTCGACGCGTACGCCACCGGGCGGCTGGACCCGTCCGGTTTCGTGAAGGGCTGGGCGGCGCAGGTCGCCTCGGATCGGCTGCTCGCCGCCGGTGCTCTGAACCACTGCGTGAACGCCGGTGGCGACGTGCGCGTACGCGGTTTGTCGCCGTCGGGGGAGCCGTGGCGGATCGGCATCCGGCACCCGTGGGACGCGATGGCGACGTGCCTGGTGCTCAGCGGGACCGATCTGGCCGTGGCCACCTCGGGGGTCTACGAGCGGGGTCGGCACGTGCTGGATCCACGCCGTGGCGCTCCGGCCAGCGGGCTGCGCTCGGTGACAGTGGTCGGCACCGACCTCGGGGTGGCCGACGCGTACGCCACCGCCGCCCTGGCCATGGGGGCGGCGGGTCGCGGCTGGCTGGACCGCTTGGACGACCACACCCACGCCGTCGTCACCGACGACGGCCGTCAGTACTACTCCGCCAGCATCCCGCTGACGGACTAACGGATCGGGCGGTGGGTGCCGGCGGGGCGGGACCCGGTGGGGCGGGGACGGCCGGGGCGCGAGCCGGACGGTCGGGTGCCGGCCCAGCGGTGTCGTCGGTGGCTGCGCCGGGGTGGTTCGGTGCCACCGGGATGGGACGCTCTGTCGTGCGTGGACATCTTTCCCCCGATCGTGGCGCGCGTTCGCGCCGTCCCCCTGTCAACGAGGACCGGTGCCCCGGCGACGCTGTCGGGCACCGGATGGAATCGTCGGACGGGGCCTTTCTTCACATTCCTCGTCGGGGCAGCGGCAGGTGACCGGGTATCAGGTCGGGGGCGAGCGTCACCCCTGTGGCGCGCAGCGCCCCGATCAAGGTGTTCTGCACGAGGTACGAGTCCGGGAGTTGCCAGCGGGCCTGCTCGGGGGCGACCGCCCAGCGGACCGTGCCCTCGGGCAGCCGGGTGGGCGGCGCGGGGATCCACGAGCCCGGTCCGTGCCGGACGACGTGGAAGCAATGCTCCAGCTCCGGCCGCAGGGGGTCGCCGGGGCGGACCAGGAACATCCAGCGTCCGGTGGGCGTGGCCAGCACCGGCCCGCGTACGCCGGTGCCGGCGGGGTGGATCTGCACCGCGTCGAGGACGAGCCGACCCAGGTGGGCGGGCACCTCCAACACGTCGAAGGCTCGGCCGGTGGGCAGCAGCACCCCGTGCGGGCGGTTCCGCCACCAGGTCGCCACCCGGGCCGGGTCGGCGCTGGCGGCCAGTTCCCAGTTCTCCAGGGCGGGGTGACAGCCCACTGTGGGGCAGCCGGCCCGGCCGCAGACGAAGCGGCTGCGGGCCAGACAGGCCCCCGGGGTGACCTGCCAGCCATGTGCGGCGTACCGCATGGCGACCCGGCGCAGCCGGACCCGTTCCAGCGGCGACAGTTCGGCGACGCGCGGTCCGACATTCCCCCACATGTGTGCCATCTCCCCTCGTCGGGCCCGGCGTTCGCCAGGTCCCATGTCGAGCACCGTCACTGCCGTAACCCACGATCGTTGAGGTTGACGAACGGCTCGTGCAACTTGCACGAAAAGTACGAGGACTGGCTGTCCGGCTGACGTACATCCTGTGCGACCAGCGGAAACGTGAAAGTGAATGAAGGCCGCCGCGCCCGTGTAGATAGCTTCGGCTCGATCGGTCGTCGCGCAGGGGAGGATGGGGAGATGGACGAGCTACCCATTGGACGGCGGGTCGCCTACTGGCGCGGACGGCGGAAGATGTCGCAGCAGGTCTTCGCGGACCGACTGGGCAAGTCGAAGAGCTGGGTGGACAAGGTCGAACGCGGCGTCCGCCGGTTGGACAAGTTCTCCGTCCTGTACGAGATCGCCGACATCCTCCAGGTGGACGTCCAACTCCTCATGGGCAAGGACCCGGAGCGCCGCACCGACGCGCTGAACTGCATCGACCAGATCGAGGTGCAGGAGATCCGGGCGGCGTTGGAGCGCTACGACTCGATGAGCGCGTACTTCGACGCGGTGCCCTCTCCGCCGCCGCTGGACGACATGCGCAAGGCCGTCAACCACGCCTGGCTCACCTATCAGTACGGGCGCTACGGGATGCTCACCCGGGCGCTGCCCAAGCTGCTGCGCGACGCACAGGCGGCCGACGCCGCGTACGGCGGGGACCGGGCCGTCGAGGCGGCCCATCTGCTCGGGCAGGTCTACCAGATCGCCTCGTCGGTGCTGCGCAAACTCGGTGAGTGTGAGCTCTCCTGGCTGGCAGCCGACCGGTCGATGGCGGTGGCCCAGCGCGCCGACGACCCGCTGCTGGCGGGGATCGCCACCACCCGGGTCTGCAACGCTCTGGTCGCGATGGGTCGGGCCCGGCCGGCGCTGGAGCTGAACGTCCAGATCGCCAACCGGTTGGCCCCGGGCGGCGGCAACGAGGTGTCCCCGGCCCGGCTCTCCGTCTACGGGATGCTGCTGCTCCAGGGCGCGATGGCCGCGTCGCGGATCGGCGACACGGCGAGCGTCGACGACCTGATCAACTGCGCGCAGGAGGCCGCCACCCTGCTCGGTGGCGACTACAACCACTACTGGACGTCGTTCGGTCCGACGAATGTCGAGTTGCACCGGGCCGCCGCCGCCGTCGAGTTGGGCGACGGTGGGCGGGCCGTGGAGGTGCACCAGCTGCGCATCGCGGAGCCCTCCTTCAACGCGTTGCTGCCCGAACGCCGCGCCCACCACCTGCTCGACATCGCCCGCGGGTACGCCCAGATGGGCGACGTGGCGAACGCCGGCGAGATGCTGCTGCTCGGCGATCGGCTCGCCCCGTCGGAGATCCGCTGCCGGCCGATCGCGCACGAGGTGATGTCGGACGTCCTTCGTCGCACACGTGGTGCGCCGCCTTCTCCGGTAGCGGAGTTGGCTGAGCACATGGGAGTAGGGGTATGAGCGCGGAGCCGGTTTGATGGCCGGTCTACCGCGTACCAGCGGGCACCGCGAGGTGCTCTACGTCATCGCCTGCGGCTCGCCGCTGGCACGGCACGTCGGCCTTCTGGTCGACCTCGCCCAACAGGATGGTTGGGACGTCTGCGTGGTCACCACGCCGGACGGCGCGAAGTTCGTCGACCAGTCGGCACTCGTTCGGCAGACCGGGCATCCGGTGCGGACGCACTACAAGAACCCCGGTGACCCGGACGTGCTGCCGCCCGCCGACGCCATGATCGTCTGCCCGGCCACCGTCAACACCGTCAACAAGTGGGCGGCCGGGATCGCCGACACCCTCGCGCTGGGCCTGCTGGTCGAGGCGCAGGGCAAGGGCATCCCGATCGTGGCCGTGCCGTACACCAATGTGGCGATGGCCGCCCACCCGGCGTTCCGGGCCGGGGTGGCCCGGCTGGCCGAGTGGGGTGTCACTGTGCTCTTCGGTGATCACGTGGTCGCGTTGCACCCGCCGGGAACGGGGGAGCAGCACCTGTCCGCCTTCCCGTGGGCGAAGCCGCTGGCCGCGCTGCACACCGTCGCCGCGAACGCCGCCTAGGGACCGCCTTTCAGGAGGGCTGGCCGGCGCGGCCCAGCGCTTCAGGCCGACGCGGCCGGGCGGGCGTCACCGCCCGACGGCCCTCGCGCCGGTAAGCTGGCCCGCCGTGAGCACAAGCGGATCCGCGCCGACGGTGACCGACGTGGTGGCCGAGCTGGAGCGGCGTTTCCCGCCGGCCTGGGCCGAGGAGTGGGACCGGGTGGGCCTCGTGCTCGGCGAGCCGTCCGCGCCGGTGCGCCGGGTGCTCTGTGTGGTCGACGTGGTGCCCGAGACGGTCGCCGAGGCGCTGGCCGCCGACGTCGACATGATCGTCTCGCATCACCCGCTGCTGCTGCGCGGCGTCTCGTCGGTCGCTCCGACGACCTTCAAGGGGCGGATCATCCACGACCTGATCCGGGCCGGGGTGGCGCTCTACGCGGCGCACACCAACGCCGACGTGGCCGCCCCCGGCGTCTCCGACGCCCTCGCCGCCCGGTTCGGGCTGACCGGGCTGCGGCCACTGCTGCGACCCGCGCCCGGCTCGCCCGCCCACGGCGACGACCGGGGCTTCGGTCGGATCGGCGAGCTGCCCCAGCCGATGACCCTCGCCGAGCTGACCCGGCACGCCGCCGCCGTGCTTCCCGTCACGTCCTGGGGAGTTCGCGCTGCGGGCGATCCCCAGCGTATGGTTCGTACCCTCGCCGTCAGCGGCGGGTCGGGGGACAGTTTCCTCGGCGCCGCGACCGCCGCCGGGGTGGACGCATTCCTCACCGCCGACCTGCGGCACCACCCGGCCGGCGAGCACCTCGCCGCCGATGGTCCCGCCCTGATCGACGCCGCCCACTGGGCGACCGAACGACCGTGGCTGGACGACCTGGCCGACCTCCTCCGGGAGTCGTTGGGCGTCGAGACGCTGGTGTCCGACCTGGATACCGACCCGTGGACAGTGCACGCCGCCGCACCCGTTGTGGACGACAAGGAGCCCCGACCGTGAAGGCTGACCCTCAGGTGCAGCGCCGCCTGCTCGACCTCCAGGCGATCGACACCAACCTCGCCCAGCTCGCCCACCGTCGGCGGTCGCTGCCCGAGCGGGCCGAGCTGGAAGCGCTGGCCCGGGAGTTGTCGGCGTTGGAGGACGAGCGGGTCCGCGCCCAGGTGGCGGTCGACGACCTGGACCGGGACATCGCCCGGATGGAGAAGGACGTCGAGCAGGTCCGGGCCCGCAAGGAGAAGGACGAGAACCGGCTCGCCGCCGGCACCGGCCCCGCCCGCGAGTTGGAGGCGCTCCAGCACGAGCTGGTCTCGCTCAACCGCCGCCAGGGCGACCTGGAGGACGCCGAGCTGGAGCTGATGGAGCAGCGGGAGACCGCGCAGGGCGTCCTCGACGGGGTGGAGCAGCGGTTGGCCGACGCCCGCGACAAGCGGGCCGCGACCGAGCAGCGCCGCGACGAGGCGATGGCCGAGATCGCCAAGGATGAGGAGTTCAAGCGGGGGGCCCGTCAGCCGCTCGCGTCCGACCTCCCGGCCGACCTGGTCAAGCTCTACGACAAGATCCGCGAGGACACCGGGCTGGGTGCCGCGCTGCTCACCGCGGGCCGCTGCGGCGGGTGCCGGTTGGAGCTGTCCGGTGCGGACCTGGCCCGGATCCGCGGGGCCGCCCCCGACGACGTGGTCCGCTGCGAGGACTGCCGACGGATCATGGTCCGCACCAACGAGTCGGGCCTGTAGGTCGTGGCGCCGCGCGTGGTCACCGTCGAAGCCGACGGCGGGTCCCGGGGCAATCCCGGCCCCGCCGGCTACGGCGCTGTGGTCCGTGACTCGGAGACCGGTGAGGTGCTGGCCGAGCGCTCCGAGTCACTCGGCACGGCGACCAACAACGTCGCCGAGTACCAGGGCCTGATCGCCGGGCTGACCGCCGCCGCCGAGCTGGGCGCCGCCGAGGTGGACGTTCGGATGGACTCCAAGCTCGTCGTCGAGCAGATGTGCGGCCGGTGGCAGATCAAGCACCCCGGTCTGCGGCCCCTCGCCGCCCAGGCGGCCGGGCTGGTAGGCCGCTTCGCCGCGGTCCGGTTCACCTGGATCCCCCGCGACCAGAACCGGCACGCCGACGCGCTCGCCAACGCCGCCATGGACGCCGCCGCAGGTCGACCCACATCGACGGGTGCCGCAGCCCCGGTCGTCGGCAGTGACCCGGCGACCGCCCCGGCGTCCTGGGAGCCCCGGCCGACCTTCACCGCCACCCGGCTGATCCTGGTCCGGCACGGCGAGACCGAGTACACCGAGCAGCGCCGCTACTCCGGTCGCGGCGACGTGCCCCTCTCCGAGAAGGGCCGCGCCCAGGTCCGCGAGACCGCCACCCGGGTGGCCGCGCTGGCCCCGACCGTCGCGGCCGTGCTCAGCTCACCACTGTCCCGCTGTACGGCCACCGCGGCGGCCATCGCCGGGGCGCTCGGTGACGTGCCGGTGCGCACCGAGGACGACCTGATCGAGTGCGACTTCGGCCAGTGGGAGGGGCGCACCTTCGCCGAGGTGCGCGAGGGCTGGCCGGGGGAGATGGACGCCTGGCTCGCCTCACCCCGGGTCGCCCCGCCGGGTGGAGAGTCGTTCACCCACGTCGCCGAACGCGCCCACCGTGTCG